>JALONX010000010.1 GCA_025454695.1 Chloroflexaceae bacterium | reverse complement strand
ACTGGCACCTGCCCAGCGACATCAGCGCGAACATCAAGCCTGGCGGCGTGGAACGAGCGGCCCGTTTTGGCCTGGCCATGCTACGGGAGTTGGATGGCGTGTAAACACCCTTCGACTTGCCCTTGCGCATGCGAATGGCTATACTGGCTGTAACGCAGTAGCGGAAAGGAGTTGGCGATGACTACAACGACATTTGCACGGCCTACAGAACTTCCTGAAGATATTCTCGATTGGCTCCCGGAGCAGGGCCACTGGTCGGAAGAGCAGTATTTGTGGGTTTCAGGCAACACCAATCATCTGGTTGAATTCACCGATGGTTATCTCGAAACATTACCCTGGCCAACTGATCACCATCAGGCCATAAGCTCCGATCTATTCGCGGCACTTCGTTTACACATGACACAGATAGGCGGCAAAGCCTATTTTGCCCCGCTGCGGCTCCGCATCCGCCCGCGCAAGTTCCGCGAGCCAGATATTTTGCTGGTGCGTGATGCCAACGACCCGCGCCGGAGCAACAAATTTTGGACGGGGGCCGACCTGGTGGTGGAGATCGTCAGCCCCGACCGGCCCGAGCGCGACCTGGTGGAGAAACGGGGCGACTACGCCGAGGGCGGCATTCCCGAATATTGGATTGTGAACCCGGAAACGCAAACAATCACCGTGCTGCGCCTGGATGGCGACGCCTACGTTGAGCATGGCGTGTTTGGGCGGGGCGAGATGGCGACCTCGGCCCTGCTCAGCGGCTTCAGCGTCAGCGTAGATGCCACATTGGATGCGGACTGATGTTTGCCACAGAGAGCACAGAGAACACAGAGAAAGTTTTAATCTGAGTTGATCACGTTTCCTGTAAGCGCTTTTCGCGGTGTAAGCTAGAGAAGTAGCGATGCAGGAGCGATTCTGAGTTGATCACGTTTCCTGTAAGCGCTTTTCGCGGTGTAAGCTAGAGAAGTAGCGATGCAGGAGCGATGAAGATGAGCGATGAACTGACAAAGCGGATTATTGGCGCGGCGATTGAAGTACATCGAGCGTTGGGGCCTGGGCTTTTGGAGAGCATCTATGAAGAAGCTCTGTGCCTTGAGTTACAATTCCAGGGGATTGCAGTTCAACGGCAGGTGGAAATTGATGTTATCTACAAAGGTCACGTCATTAAGGGCCAACGCCTCGATCTGTTGGTAGAAGAAGCTGTTGTCGTCGAAATTAAAGCTGTTACAAAACTAGCCGAAGTTGCTACCGCACAGGTATTGTCCTACCTGAAAGCAACGAGTCTCAAACGCGGTTTACTGATCAATTTTGGCGAGCTAAGGCTGGTAGATGGTATCAAACGCATTTCCCTTTGACCGAAAATCTTCTGTGTCCTCTGTGCCCCCTTCGACTACGCGGTTCGTGAGCCTGTCGAACGGCAGAGCAGGCTCTGTGGCAAAACGATTAGTCGCCATCGGCCTGAGAGCAACGAGTCTCAAACGCGGTTTACTGATCAATTTTGGCGAGCTAAGGCTGGTAGATGGTATCAAACGCATTTCCCTTTGACCGAAAATCCTCTGTGCCCTCTGTGCCCTCTGTGGCAAAAACGGTGGCTAAAAAACTGGTTGCCATTGGCGGCGGCGGCGGCGTCAGCCCGCTGTTGCTGGGGGCGCGGCCCTACTTCACCACCCTCACCGCCGTCATCGCCGTGACGGACAGTGGCCGCAGCACCGGCACCGCCCGCGCCCTGGCCGACATCCCCGCCCCCGGCGACCTGCGCAACGCCCTGGCTACCCTCGCCGCTGCCCCTGATTCGCTCTGGCCGCGCTTGCTGCAACACCGCTTCCACAGCGCTGCCGTGCCCACCCTCGATGGTATGGCCTTTGGCAACCTGCTGCTGGCGGCCCTGGCCGAACTGACGGGCGACTTTGGCGGGGCGGTCGAGACCGTGGCCGGACTCACCGAGCCGCTGGCCCATGTGCTGCCAATCTCCACCGTCAATGCCCGGCTCTGCGCCGAGCTGGAAGATGGCACCACCCGCATGGATGAACTAGCGGTGCGGGGCCTGAACAAGCCGCCCATCCGCCGCCTCACCCTCGACCCGCCGGATGCGCCCGCCCACCCGCCGGTGCTGCAAGCGATTGCCGAAGCCGATCTGGTAGCGCTTGGGCCGGGCAGTTTCTATACCTCGCTGCTGGCCTCGCTGCTGTTTGCCGGGGTGGTTGAGTCGCTCCGCGAAACGCGGGCCAGGGTCGTTTTTATCTGCAACTCGACTACCCAGCCCGGCCAGACCGACGGGATGACAGCCCTGAACCATGTGCAGCGGCTGGTTGAACTGCTGGGGCCAGGCGTGCTGGATGTGGTGCTGATCAACCGCACGCCCGACCTGGACGAGGCGCTGCTTGCCGATTATGCTGCCGAGGGCCTGCACATGCTGCGCCCCGACGATGCAGAGATTGAAGCGATTGCCGCCCTGGGCGTTACGCCCGAGGTGCGTGACTTTGGCCCCCAACTGGGCCAACGGCGGGCGCAGTGGAATAAGCAGGACACCATTCGCTTTGATGCGGCCCGCCTTGGTGCAGCGCTGGCCGAGCTTGCGGCCCAACCCACATGAAAACAACCGCCCTCAAAATGGCCTTTGGCCTGATGCTGATCAACTCACTGATCGCCGCACTACTGTTTGGCGTGGTCTTCTACATGCGCTACCTACGCTGGCTCGACTGCTTCAACGAGTTGGGCCGCTGCGCCAACCCCGACGGCTCCGGCAATGTCTATACCACCGCCAGCCTGATCTGGGCCTTCCCCTTTGGCATCTTCCTGCTGATGGGATTGGTGTTTGGGGTGCTGTTCTGGTGGGTGTCCCGGCGAACGTAACGTACTCGGAAACCTTTTGAACGATTTTTACTACACTCCTCCAGCCAATTTCGATCATTTCAGTATTTACAGAAACAACTAAAAGTACTATACTACATGCAGACGGTTGCCTGCCAGGAGAAAAGACGTGGAATCTTTCGACCCGCAAGCTGAACCTGTTGCTCTCTCGGCTGAACAGAGCCGCTTTATCGAACAGATCGGCGTGTATTACGAAAATTTTGGTATCCCGCGCATTGGTGGGCGCATGTTCGGCCTGTTTCTAGTCACTACCAACCCACTCTCGGCAGAAGAGTTGGCCCAAACACTCAAGGCCAGCCGAAGCAGTATTTCAACCAATGTGCGTGGGCTGGTGGCAAATGGGTGGGTAGAAAAGGTGACGATTGCTGGTGACCGCACCGAGTATTTTCGGCTAGCACCAGCAGCTTGGGAGCAGGTGATGGAGCGAAGGCGACAGAGTCTGACGCCTCTTCGTAATATGGCCGAGCAAATTTTGGAAACATTACCAAAAGATCACCCTGCCTATGGGCAGTTGGAACACATGGCGACATGGGTGACGTTCTTGGCCCAGCACTATACTGATTTGCTCGAAGTCTGGAAGGCGCAGCACCCAAGACGGTGATTGGGTGATTGGTATGCAGAGGGAGTACACAGATGCGGCGAGCTATACAAAACGCGGGGTTTGAGGAACACGACTTCACCACCGGGCAAGTTGTGCTGCATTATGTGGTTAAGCCGTCTCACAAGCCTGCCCTGGTCTTGATTCCTGCCCAGATGGGGACATGGGAAAGCTACCAGCACGTGCTTGTGCCCCTTGCACGGAACTACCAGGTATTTGCTGTAGATATTCGTGGGCACGGGCAATCAACCTGGACGCCAGGCAACTATTCGTGGGCTACGGTTGGGCAAGACATGGCCGCCTTTTTGCAGCAGGTGGTGCAACGCCCGGCGCTTATTTCGGGGAATTCTTCTGGTGGGCTGATTGCGCTCTGGCTGGCCGCAAACGTGCCAACTCACGTTGCTGCTATCGTTCTTGAAGATGCGCCTGTGTTTTCGGCAGAAATGCCACGCTTTCGCGACCGAGATCGCTTCGTCTACCAGGGGTTGCAGCATATTGTTGCAACCATTGGTAATCCTCGTGATCGCGATCTGGCAGACTATCTGCGCGGCCAGGTACTTCCGGTTGATAATGGGCGGCGTGAACGACGTATGCCAGACTGGTTCGTCACACTTGTGTCGTGGTCTATTCGGCGCTACCAGGCAGCCCACCCTGGCCAACCAGTTGAGATAGCTTATTTTCCTGGCCCCTTACGCCTGCTATTTAAGTCCCTGTCTGCCTTCGACCCAGATTTTTCCCGTGCCTTTGTTGATGGCCGCTTCTATGAAGGACTAGATCATACCGAAGCGCTGAAAAAGGTACGCTGCCCGATGTTGGTGCTGCACGCAAACTGGTTTCGGCATCCTAAGTATGGCCTGGTTGGGGCTATGGACGATGAGGATAGGGCGCGTATTCAGCAGCTTGTGCCCCATGCACAATATCAGAAAATAGCCGCCAATCATGTTATTCACACCTTCAAGCCTGCAACATTTATTCAGGCCATTGAAGCATTTGGGGAACAGGAAGCGGTACAGCAGCGGTTGAAGGCCCCACTTGGGGCACATATTGCTACACCTTTGCAATAGAGCTTTATTCACCGCCGAGGCCGCCAAGAATCTGAAGTTTTTTCCCTTTGCGCATTTCACTGCGCTGTAAGACACATGTCTTTGTTCAACATGAACTCCATGTCATTCCGAACGGGGCGAGGAATCGGCAGTGTGATGCATTGTAGACCTGTCATTAATCTGTAAACTACGTTTCTTTGTATCCACTGCTGGGCGTTGTCATTCCGACCCCTTCGCTGTACTCAGGGCAGGCTCCGGGAGGAATCGGCAGTGCCGTCCGCTGAAGACCCCTCCCTGCGGTCGGGGTGACAGTGATCTGCGATGAGAAACGTTGTGGGCAGAACATTCATACAACGGGCGCAAACTGGGCAGGATCACGCACATCGTAGCCACGTTGTTGCAGTAGCACCGCAGCCTGGGCACGAATGAGCAGCATTTCGCGGTAGAGACGCAGCAGTTGAGCTTCTTCAGATTCTTCTTCTGCATTCAACCCCGTGCGCTGCTGAAGATCGTGGAGTTCAGCCAGTCGCTCACGCTGTGCTGGTGCCATTGTACTACGAGCTACTTGCCAGAGAGCGGCATCGTTGAGATAAGCAAGTTGGGCTAGCGCCGAGCGTAGATCATCGTCTGGATGGTTGAGCGTTGGAACGGCAGCTAGTGCGGCCTCCACCACCAGATCAGCCACTGAACGCTGGCGTTGCGCGGCAGCCTCACGCAATTGTGTGTACACCGTTTCGGGCAGACTGACGGTTATCTCCTGAGTTGCCATCGCAATGCCCCTTTCCAACTCGTGCAAGGACGTTGCTTGTATTCTACCGCATGTCAGCTTGATACGAACACACCTTATTCACCGCCGAGGACGCCGAGGCCGCAAAGGGCATTTGAGTCCTCTCCGCGCCCTCCGCTGTGAGTACAAATCACAAATCCAGCGCTAGCTGACCCGTGTCTGGCGCTGGCTCTGGCGTAGCCGGGGCCTCCGGCGCGGGGGCCGCTGCCGCCGCCGGGGGCGCTGCCTCACCAATGAGTGCGGTGAGTCCGTCTTCGTCGAGCACGGGGATGTTGAGTGATTGGGCTTTGGCCAGTTTGCTGCCCGCGCTAGCCCCGGCCACCACATAGCTGGTCTTTTTGCTCACACTGTCGCTGATTTTGCCACCGTGTGATTGGATCAGCTCCGCCGCCTGCTCGCGGGTCAGCGTGGGCAGGGTGCCGGTGAGGACAAAGGTTTTGCCGCTTAGCCCATCGCCCTGCAATCGGCGGGGTGCGCCGCTGCTGGTGTTGAGGCCCGCCGCCTTGAGCTTGGCCACCACGGCCTGGTTCGACTGATGCTGAAAGAAATCCACCACGCTGTTGGCCACTGCCGGGCCAATGCCGTCAATCGCATCAATCGCGTCGGCGTCGGCCCCCATCAACCCATCAAGGCTGCCGAAGTGGTTGGCCAGGGCCAGGGCCACCACGCTGCCCACAAACCGGATGCCCAGCGCCACAATCAGCCGATCCAACGGGCGACTTTTCGATTGCTCGATGGCTTCCAGCAGGTTGGCAACCCGCTTCGTCCCAAAGCCCTCCATGCCGTCAAAGCTTTCGGCCTTGAGGCTGTAGAGGTCGGCCACGTCTTTAATCAGGCCACTGGACACAAACAGTTCGGCCTGGCGCTCGCCAATGCCCACAATATCCATCGCCCCCCGGCTGACGAAATGTTCCACTCGCCGCACCAGTTGCGCCGGGCAGATGCCGAAGTTGGGGCAGCGCCATGCGGCCTCGCCCTCGATCCGTTCCAGGGCGGTGGCGCAGGCCGGGCAGTGAGTCGGGAACTGGTAGGGCTGGGCCTCGGGCGGGCGGCGGTTCAGCACCGGCCCAACGACGTAGGGGATCACGTCACCGGAGCGCTTCACGGTCACATAATCGCCGATGCGAATGTCGCGGCTGCTGATGTAGTCGGCGTTGTGCAGGCTGGCGTTGCGCACCGTCACGCCGCCAAGTTGCACCGGCTCCAGTTCGGCGTTGGGCGTGATCACGCCGGTGCGGCCCACATTCACCACAATGTTGGTCAGCTGGGTCACATCTTCGCGGGCGGGGAATTTGTAGGCCACCGCCCAGCGTGGGTCACGGCCCACCACACCCAACTCGCGCTGCTGGGCAAAACTATCCACTTTAATCACGATGCCGTCGGCCTCATAATCGAGCGAGTCGCGGCGGGCCATCCATGCGTGGCAATATTCCACCACCTCGGCAAAGCTGGTGAAGCGGCGGGCGTCGCGGTTCACCGGGAAGCCCAGCGCCTTGAGCGTCTGCAAGGTCTGCCACTGGCCCGTCAGCTCAATGCCGCGAAACGGCCCGACGGCGTAGGCGAAAAAGCGCAGCGGGCGGCTGGCGGTGAGGCGCGGGTCTTTCTGGCGCAGCGAACCGGCGGCGGAGTTGCGGGCATTGGCAAAGACCTTTTCGCCCGCAGCGGCCAGCCGTTCGTTCAGGGCCTCAAAATCGGCAATCCGCATGTAGACTTCGCCGCGCACCTCGATGCTGAAGATTTCAGATTGTAGATTGTAGATTGCAGATTGGGCAGCAGTGCTATCCTCGTCAGGTTCTGCATTCTGCAATCTGAAATCTGCAATTGAGCGAAGCGCAAGTGGCACGCCCCCCACCGTGCGCAAATTCGCCGTCACATCTTCGCCGATCTCGCCGTCGCCACGGGTGGCCCCGACGCGCAAGCGCCCGTTTTCGTAGGTAAGCGCAATCGCCAGGCCGTCAATCTTTGGCTCCACCACAAAGGCCACTTCCGCACCAGGCCCAAGCAGCTTGACGATGCGGCTCTCGTACCATTCATGCAGCTCGGCCTCGTTCAGGGCGTTGCCCAGCGAGAGCATGGGCTGCGGGTGGCGCACCTTGGCAAACTGGCTGGTGACGGCGGCACCCACCCGCTGCGTGGGCGAGTCGGGCGTGAGCAATTCGGGATGACTCGCTTCCAGGCCGCGCAATTCGCGCATCTGGGCGTCATATTCGGCGTCGCTCACGCTGGGGTCGTCCAGCACATAGTAGCGATAGTTGTGGTCGCGAATCTGAGCGCGGAGTTCCTCCACGCGGCGGGCAACATCGGTTATAGTCATAGGTATAGTCCTGAGTGAGCAGAGTTACGAGTTACGAGTTACGAATGACGAGTGACGGCAGTGCTGAGTTTTCCTTGAAACGTGAAACGTGATGCGTAAACTGTAATTTCTCTGCGTCTTTGCTTCTCTGAGTCTCTGCGTTACTGTCTGGGGCAATCGTCAATCGCCAATCGTCAATGCCCCAGTGTACCAGATTGTTGCGACAGTGAATGACACAACTCATCACTCGTCACTTGTCACTCGTCACTTGTCATGTGACACAACGCCGAGCCATCGCAATTCATACTTCATACATCATACTTCATACTTTTCTGCTCCAGTACTACACGCTTTCATTCAAAAAGGGTACCATCGGCGGATGGCGAAATAGCGCCGGTTTCGCTATACTACAGACATCTCCCAACTCTCTCCCCTCCTTCACACGAGGCCCTCTGGCGAAAGCCAGGGGGCCTTGTGTTTTTGCAATGGCATCTTGCGCCTGCCCGGGCCAGCACCTGCACCATAAGCAGGGGACTTGTAATTTTTCACAACGAAGTGTTGCGCCTCCTATACCCCAAATCCGCGCCTCGGTGCTAAGATCAGGCTGGCCTTAAGATTTTTTAAATCGAAGCCCAGGCCAACCTAAAATCCATAATTCTCACAAAGGCACAAAGACCCAAAGGGGCTGCATCATTATTTGTGAATTCTTTGCGAGCTTTGCGGCTTTGCGAGAGACATGTGTATGGAAGCAGTTAGTGAAAGCAACGAGATGTACCTGCTGCGGGCGGCGATGTTGCAACGCAACGGCCAGCCGGTGCCGCTTTCGCTGCTGGCCCAGGAACTGGCAGTGTCGCCAGTGTCGGCCAATGAGATGTGCCGCAAGCTCAACGCTGATGGATTACTCGTCTACGAGCCGTACAAAGGGGTAAAGCTCACTGCACAGGGCGCGGCGATTGCCCGGCGGGTGTTGCGCCGCCGCCGCCTGTGGGAAGTGTTTTTGGTGGAGCGACTGCACCTGACGCCCGACGAGGCCGAAGCGCTGGCCTGCCGCTTTGAACATGTCACGCCTGACCATGTGGCCAACCGGCTGTCTAGTTTGCTTGGCGAGCCGCGCTTCAGCCCCCAGCACGAACCCATCCCGCCCGCCGATGAGTCCGCCGAGGTGGTGCCACCTGCGCCGCTGACCACACTGAGTGTTGGATCTCAGGGTGTGGTGGCCGCCGTGGCCGGTGCGCCGCTGGTGGTGGATTTTCTTGAAGGGCAGGGGTTGCGGCGGGGTGTACTCGTCGCCGTGCTGGCTACCGCCGCCAATGGCCCGGTGCTGCTTGAGGTTGCCGGTGCGCCCTTGGCCCTCGCCCACGACATCGCCAAGAAGGTGGCCGTTGCGCCACTCGCGAACGATGAGCGATGAGCGAAGGTAATGCGTACTGCGTAAGGCGTGAAACGTGAAACGTGAAGCGTAATGAGTAATGCGTACTGCGTAAGGCGTGAAACGTGAAACGTGATGTGTGAAACGTGATGTGTGAAACGTGATGCGCAATCTATAATCCGTAATGCGTAATTCGTAAATTTCATCGCTCGTCACTCGTCACTCGTCACTCGTCACTCGTCACTCATCACTCATCACTCGTCACTCGTCACTCGTCACTCGTCACTCGTCACTCGTCACTCGTCTGACCCCGGTCTCCGGTCTTCGGTCTCCGGTCACACAAACTGGAATTTACATGACAACCATCACATCAATAACCCTGGATCAGCTACACAAGGACGGAAAGGCTCGGCTTGTACGGGTGGGCGGGGCAGGCGCAACCCGACGACGCCTGCTGGCCATGGGCCTGGTGCCGGGCACCACGGTTGAGCTGGTGGCCGTGGCACCCCTGGGCGACCCGCTGGAGCTGCTGGTGAAGGGCTATCGTCTGTCGCTGCGCAAGCACGAAGCCCAGGAGATAACGGTGGAGGTTGCCGATGCAGCCGACGCATAAGTCCACCCTGCCGCTAGCGCTGGTAGGCGTGGGCCAGCAGGTGCGCCTGGTACACATCGCTGCCCATGCACGGCTGGCCCACCGGCTCACCGAGCTTGGCCTGGCCCCCGGTGTGGCTTTGGAGATCGCCCAGGATGCCGGGAGCAACCTGATTCTGGCCGTGGGCGACACGCGCCTGGCCCTGAGCCGGGGCACCGCCCACACCATCCATGTAGCCCTTGAACCACTATAAAAGAGACGCTGAAACAGCTCTCACAAAGGCACAAAGGCACAAAGAGGTACTGGAAGGAAGCCATCTGCGATCCTTTGTGAGCTTTGCGCCTTTGCGAGAGCAAAATTGAAAGACTCATTCATGACACCTATAACCATCGCCCTGGCAGGCAACCCCAATGTGGGAAAAAGTACGATCTTTAACGCCCTCACTGGCTCGCACCAGCATGTGGGCAATTGGCCCGGCAAAACGGTGGAACGCAAAGAGGGCCAGTTTCACCACGGCCAGCACGCCTTCACCGTGATTGACCTGCCCGGCACCTACAGCCTGTCGGCCTTTTCGCTGGAAGAACAGATCGCCCGCGACTTTATTGTGAAGGGCCAGCCCCGCATGGTGGTGAACGTGGTGGACGCGGCTAACCTGGAACGGAACCTCTACCTCACCGCCCAACTGCTCGAAACGGGCATTCCGCTGCTGCTGGCGCTGAACATGCTGGACGTGGCCGAGGCCCGTGGGCTGACGATTGACCAGCGCCACCTGAGCGAGGGGCTGGGCGGCGTGCCGGTGGTGGCCCTGGTGGCCAGCCGTAGCCGGGGGCTGGCGGCGCTCAAAGATGCGATTGTGACGCTGAGCGAGGAGGTACTGGTATGATCGGCACGCTGCAACCCCAAACGACGGCCCGGCCCGCCCTGGCCTACGCCGCCGCCATTGAGGCCGAGATCGCACTGCTGGTGAGCACCATGCAGGCCACACCCACGCTGGCCAACCTCTACCCGCTCCGCTGGCTCGCCATCCAGCTACTGGAAGGCGACGTGAGTCTGCAAGACGAGGTATCCAGCCTCTCTGGTGGCCCGGCGCTACTGGCCGTGTTAGCCGAGTCCCAGGGGCGCTTGAGCCAGAGCTACGGCGACGAGCTGGATGTGGCCCTGGCCGACGGACGCTACACCTTTGTGCATAGCCTGGTGCAGCGCAGCCTCACTCGCCCGGCATCGGCCCATGTCACCTTCTCCGACAAGCTGGATCGCATTGTCACCCACCGGCTGCTGGGCATCCCCATTTTTCTGGCATTGATGTGGGGCGTGTTTAAGCTCACCACCGACGTGGCCGGGCCGCTGAGCGACTGGGTCGGCGGTGTGATTGAAGGGCCGTTTACCAACTGGACAATCGCCCTCCTCGGAGCGGTGGGCCTTGGCGGCAGTTGGGTGGAAAGCATGCTTGTGGGCGGCGTGCTGGCGGGCGTGGGCGGCGTGCTGGTGTTTGTGCCCATCTTGCTGCTGCTCTACCTGGCGCTGGCCGTGCTGGAAGACTCGGGCTACATGGCGCGGGCCGCCTTTGTGATGGATCGGCTGATGCGGCTGCTGGGGCTGCATGGCAAGAGCTTTCTGCCAATGATTGTGGGCTTTGGATGCAGCGTTCCGGCGGTCTACGCCACCCGCACCCTGGAAAACCAGAAAGACCGCGTGCTGACCGCCCTGCTGGTGCCGTTTATGAGCTGTAGCGCCCGCCTGCCGGTGTATGTGCTGATTGCTGCCGTGTTCTTTCCGCAGCAGGCCGGGCTGGTGATTTTCGGCCTCTACCTCACCGGCATTGTGCTGGCCATCGGCCTGGGCGTGCTGCTGAAGGGCACGCTGTTTAAGCATGCCGACAGCGCACCCTTTGTGCTAGAACTGCCGCCCTACCGCCTGCCAACGCTACGCAACCTCTGGGCACACATGTGGGAACGGACGCGCTCGTTTCTACGCAAGGCCTGGACGATCATTCTCGCCACTAGCCTGGTGGTCTGGTTGCTGACGGCAACGCCGGTGCGGGGCACGGGCAGCTTCGCCAACACGCCCGTGGCCGACAGCGCCTTTGCTGCCACGTCCCAGCTGGCCACGCCGGTGTTTGCGCCGCTCGGTTTTGCGAGCTGGGAAACCAGCGGTGCCCTGATTACCGGCTTTGTGGCCAAAGAAGTAGTGGTCAGCACCATGGCCCAGGTCTACGCGGTGGAAGAGCCAGCCGCCACCGAAGCCCCGCCCACCTTCGCCGAGGATGTGACGTTTATCGGCAGCAGCTTTGTGCAGGCCCTGCAAGATACGGCCCTTGCCGTGCCTTCGGTCATTGGGATTAACCTGCAAGAAGGTGGCGACGAGGCCGCACCAGACGGGCTGCTGGGGGCGGTGCAGGCTGGCTTTATGGCCAGCAGCGGCAACCACGGCAATCTGGCGGCGCTGGCCTTTATGGTCTTTGTGCTGCTCTACACGCCCTGCATGGTGACGGTGGTGGCCATGCGCCACGAACTGGGCAACCGCTGGATGTGGTTCAGCATCGTTGGCCAATTCGCCGTGGCCTGGCTCGCCGCTTTTCTCGTCTTCCAGGGCGGGCGGCTGTTGGGGCTGTAGCGAGTGACGAGTGACGAGTGACGAGTGACGAGTGACGATTGGCGATTGGCGAGTGACGAGTGACGAGTGACGAGTGATGAGTGATGAGTGACGATTAGCTGACCGGAGACGGGAGACCGATGACCGGGGCCGATCCGCGAAGGACGCGAAGCCTGCCCTGAGCTTGTTGAAGGGGAACGCGAAGGCGCAGCACGTTCACGTTTCACGTTTCACGCAGTACGCAGTACGCAGTACGCATCGGTTCTTGGTTCTCGGTTCCCGGTTCTCGGTTCTTGGTTCTTGGTTCTCGGTTCTTGGTTCTCGGTTCTTACGGAATAACGACCATGCTTCATCAAGTGTTACAGGCGCTGGAAGGGACTCAGGGGCTGATCAGCCTGGATGAGTTGAGCCGCCAGCTGGGGGTTGAACGGAGTGCGCTGGACGGCATGATTGCCTACTGGGTGCGCAAGGGCCGCCTGCGCGAGCTAAACGGCACGGCCTGCACCAGTGGCTGCGGTTCCTGCGGCCACCGTGCCGAAGGCGGCTGTGCCTTTGCGAGTACTGCGCCGCGCACCATCACGCTGGTGCCGACGGTGGGGGAAGGAAAAACCTATGGCAACGCTTGAAATGCTGCTGGCCCTGGGGCTTTCCGGTCTGGTCACCACGCTGCTGGCAGCGGTGCATCGGGCAGAAGCGCAGTTCTGGGCGCGGGCGAACACGCCACCCGACAGCAAAGGCCGTTAACGTCTACTGTTACACATCGTGCGTAAGTGGGCCTGGCAATGGAACCACGGGCCGGGGCAAGCGGGCGGTGCGCCACACCAGCGGGGCCATCCAGAGCGTCTGGAGATAGAGACCAACCAGCCAGCCCAGGGCCACACCGGTTAGCCCGCCGAGCATGCCACCAACAGCTGGAGCGGCCAGTTCAACCACGGCTCCCAGCAGCACCGGCAGGGTGGCGGCGGTTACGCGGCCTTCCACCCGGTGGATGGCGACGTAGTGGTCTTTGATGGCGATGGCCACCACTGCCAGGCCCAGCAGTTGCAGCACGCCGGTGGCCTCGCTGGCGTAGCCCGCCCCAAACAACCCCAGCAGTGGCCCGGCCAGCAACGCCAGGCTGGCCCAGGCCGCCAGGCCGATGCCACACGAAAGCCCCACCGAAAGGCGTAGCTTTTCGGCCAGCACAGCCCGGTCGGCGCTGCCTACGGCAAACAGCACCATCGCCAGTGCAAACGGAATCACAAACACGTAGCTGGCCAGCATCCAGGCGATGTAGAAGCGGCCCGCCGCCTCAGCCGACAGCACCACCGCCACCAGCACCGGCAAGGCCAACCCCGGCGTTTGCAGGGCCAGGTTCAGGGTGTGGTGGGCCAGCCCGCCCCGCAGCAGCCCCTTGAGGGTTGGCCAGCGGGGCCAGCCAGCCAGCCTGCCCGTGCGCCGGGCGGCAACCCAGCCCACCAGCATGAGCGACAGGTAGTTCCCCACTAGCCAGGTAGCGTAGATCGCCAGGCCGCTGCCGCTGCTTGCCACCCAGGGCAACAGGGCCAACACCAGCAGTTTGCTGCCCGCAAAAAGCAGGTTACGGCTGAACTGCACCCCGCCCCACAGCACGCCGATCAGAATCTGGTCGAGCACCAGCACCACTGCGGTCAGGCTCACGCCCAGGCCAAACAGCAGCACCGTGCCCATCCCGCTGCCCAACACGCGGAGTTCGCTGCTGAGCCAGGGGGCCAGCACGGCAAACCCGACGCCAAGCAGCAAGCCGGAGCTGGCTGCCACCAGCAGCGCACTCGCTACCAGGTCGCCCCGTTTGCCGTCGGCAGTGGCGAGCTGGCTGATCAGCAGCGTGCCCATGCCAAGCATCGCCCCGGTGCCAAGTAGCATCATCGCCGAGATGCTAGCGGAGGCGATGCCAACTTCGGCGGCGGGGAAATATTGAGCGCCCACCCACCAGTAGACCAGGCCAAGCACGGCGTTGACGCCAGTGGTGCCAACCAGGGCGACGGCGTTGGTGAGCAT
This sequence comes from Chloroflexaceae bacterium, assembly GCA_025454695.1. GTDB lineage: Bacteria > Chloroflexota > Chloroflexia > Chloroflexales > Chloroflexaceae > JALONX01. The sequence continues at coordinate 9,446 of JALONX010000010.1, read as the reverse complement.
GGCATGGTTGGCGCGATACCAACGGGCAAAACGAGTGTACACGTTAGCTTCCTGGTTGGAGTTCGACCCGGCGATAGCGCTGGTCGGGCGCATCGCTGCGGAAAAGATGCACTTCGGCCCGCCCGGCTGGTTGCACCTGCACCTGCCAACTTTCCCCATGGTTCAGGCTGACCGCATCCCAGCTTTGCAGGGCCGCCCCGTTCGCATCCACCAGCACCACCCGATAGGTGACGGGCGTTCCTTCCCCATTCTTCACCCCAATCTCAAACCCAGCCGCCGCCGAACCAGTGGCCCAGAGTTGGGTAAAGTTCGTCGTGGGGCGGCTGCTGTCGCTGGCAGCGGCCATGTTCACGGCCATGCCCACCGCCACGGCAGCCAGCGCGATTATGACGGCACCCAATGGCTCGAATGCCGGGAAACGGGGGATGGGGCTGTTGCCACGACGGGCCAGTGCCACCAGGGCCGCCCCCACCACCACGCCAGCCAGCACCACGAACCAGCTGTTCATGGTCACTGGCAGGCCCACCGCATTGATGAACAGCCCGACCAGCACCACCAGAGCCAGACTCACAGCCACACTCAGCATAAAACGCTGCACGGGCAGCCCATGCTGCTGGGGCTGAAGGGCGGCCAGCAGCGTGTAGCCCGGCAGCAACAAGACAAACGGCACGCCCACCAGCACGTGCAGCAGCCCTGCATCCATCGGCACAAGCAGCAACAGGCCCAGCACGAAAACGAGACCAATGGCCAGCCACAAGTCTGGCGAACGCTGAAAGAGGCGTGTCATGGCAGTTGCACCTCGTAGATCTGAATATTTCCGCTATCATAAAGCAGGCGTGCGTTGGCGAAGCGGTCGAACTTGGCCAGCGATGCCGCCGGAATGGGCCGAGTGTGGCGGTTCATGTTGGGTTCGCCAAGCTCAAAGTAGATGCCCGAGATAGGCAGTTGGGTGCTCAGGCGCTGATCCACCACCAGGTAGCGCAGCTGGCCTTCACGCAGCGCCCGCAACTCCTCCACGTCAATCTGTGGGGCGAAGAAGAGTCGGGGCACATTGGCCTTGTCGTAGGCCAGCGACACCGGATATTGCTCGCCGTAGGAGCCGAGCAGCAGCCCGTTCACCCGGTCGGCGGCAATGCGATTGTTGGGGCCGAGGTGGCTGTAGGCCCAGGTGGCCATGCTCAGCCCTTCGGCTTCAATCGAGCGGGTGTCGGCGGCCACCAGGTAGCGCTCCGGGTAGCGTGCCCAGCGTGGCCAGCCCAGCACGACACCACCGACAAATAACACGAGCATGCCAAGTGTGACCAGCCCACGCCAGCTGCCCACCCGCTGCCGCCAGCGCCGTTCCACCAGCAGCACCGCCACTACCAGCGCAATCGGCAGAAACAGAAATTCGACCGTGCGGCCAGCAATCTGCAAGCCCAGGTCGGTAAAACGGGCGGCCTGGCTAACGGGGTAGGCCAGGGCGGCAATCGCCAGCGTGGTAGCCAGGCCGCGCCCACGGTAGCGCCGATAGATCGCCAGCAGGCCAAACGGCAAACAGAGCAGAATCAGCAGCACCGAGGCGTAGCCAGCGACCTGTTCCCAGGCTGGGGCAACCTCGCCAGCAAAGCCCCGGAAGAGCTGGCGCGGGGGGAGTTCACCGTTGATAAGCTGGAGAAACTGCCCGGCACTGGTGAGTCCGTAGCTGCTGAGGTAGTCGAACACCGGCGGGGCAACGAAGATCATCCAGAGCAGAGCCAGGCTGGCGGCCAGCAGCAGAGTGGGCAGCGGCCCAGAGCCACGGGCACCCCGCCGCCAGTCGAACTGCCGCACCAGCCGCCGCCCCTCGATACCCACCATGCGGCCCAGGCGCGCACCAGCCACCGTGCCACCATACCAACCAACCACGCCCGGCAAGAGTGATCGCAACGCCGGTTCGAGCGTCCACAACAGCAGCAACCCCACCAGCATGTAGCTGGTCAGGTGGTGGGTGGCGGTGACGGCAGCCACAGCCAGGGCGGTGATCACGGCCCAGCGCGGGTTGGCCACGCCGTTGCGAGTGGCCTGCACCTGGCAGTAGAGTACCAGCACGGCAAAGGTAAGCGCCAACGACTCGTAGGCAAATTGACCGTTAAAGAACAGAAAATTTGGATTTGTTATGTAGACCAGGGTGGCCAACCCAGCAATAAAGGGCGAATTGGCCACCCGCTCGTAGAACAGGTAGAGCAGCACCGCCCCTGCCACGCGGGCCAGGCCCACCACCAGCACACCCGCCTGGTAGATCGAAAGACCGGTGAGTTCGATGACGGCCACAACACTGCTTTGCAAACCAGGGAAAAGTGAACTGACCGGCAACAGCGGGTTACGCAGAAAAAAGCGGTCGTTCAGCAGCACATCATTGGTGGAACGCCAGTGCAGCAGCTCATCATAGAAGGTGAATGACTGTGGGCTGTGCAGCAGTTTCACCATGTACAACGCCACCACCAGCAGCGTCAGCAGGCTGAGCCGCTCGTTGCGGGTGATGGCGGGAGCCGTAAGGCGGTAGGCCACTGGCCCAACCACGCAGACAAGACCCAACCAGAACAGCACCTCGTTGGCGCTGCCTGTAGCGCGGGCCGTGTTGAACGCCACCATCACACCGGCCAACCCCAACGCTGCCCCGACACTCGCCAGCGGCAACCAGCCCCAGCGCAGCAGCATCTCGCGCCAGAAAGCCGCAACGCCGCCCTGAGCCAGGCCCTGGACGGATTGCTCACGCAGTTGTTCTTGTTGCATACGTTAGTTGTTTATACAAAGTTTCAATTTTACCAACAACCGCCGAGGCCCGAAATGCGGCGACCCGCTGGCGAGCCGCAGCTCCCATGGTTGCGCAAAGCTCCGGGTTGCTCACCAGCATGGCCAGGGCGTTGCGTAAGGCGAGCGGGTCGCCGGGGGGCACCAGGAATCCCGTTTCGCCGTGGGCCACCAGGTCGGGCAAGCCACCCACGTCGCTGGCCACCAGCGGTTTGCCCATCGCCATCGCTTCCATGGCCACAGTTGGGCACGGCTCCGGCCATACCGACGGCACCACCCCCAGGCTACACGCCTGCCAGGCCCGTAGCACCACATCGTTGGGCTGGTCGGTGAGCACGCTCACCCCAGGCGGCAAGCTTGCCTGGTCAAGCGGCATGTCCCCAGTGGCGTAGCCAATCAGTGCCAGCGGCGGCAGTGGGTCAATGCTACTTCGCCGCAAATCGTCGTAGGCGGCGAGCAGCGTGGGTAGCCCTTTGGAACGGGCCAACGCCCCTACAAACAGCAGCGCCCCCGCCGGAATAGGCGCTTCGCCCGCGCCGCCGGGTTCCACCTCGTCGGCAATAAAATTGGGGATAATTTCGACCCGTGCCTGCTCCGCATCGAGCCGATTGATGCGGGCTACCGCCCCACTCACCGCAATAAAAGCATCCACCATGCGGCGCTCCGCCTTTGCGCCGAGCCAGTTTAAGGCCACAGTGGGTGGCCCTTTCAGCGCACCATATTCCCGTGCGCCGCAGGCCAGGCAACGCAGCGGCGACGGGCCAGGGCAGGGCTGGCCCCGTTCCATCAGGTTCCAGCGGGCACAGATCAAGCCGTAGTCGTGCAGCGTCACCACCAGCCGGGCGGGGGAGCGCCGGGCCAGCGGGAGGTAGGAATGCACCAACCAGTTGTGGGCATGCACAATCGTCGGGCGTTCGCGCTGCAACACCTGGCCAATCGCCCTGGTCAGTTCCGGGTCGGCGACTGGTGGGGCGTAGCTGCGGCCTGGCTGCTGAAACAGCATGCGTTCCAGCCGGTGGATGGTGCCCCGAATGCGGTAGACTCGCACGCCCTCATCTTCCTCGTAGGCGGGCAGATCGCCACTGGCCAGGGTGACAACGGCTACCTGGTGCCCCCGCTGCACCAGCGCCCGGCTGAGGTTGCGCACATGGCGCTCGATACCGCCCAGCAGCGGGGGGTAGGTATGGCTCAACATCACAATCTGCATGCGGCCCTCACGGTCGGGCAACACACGGGCCAGCCCCGGCCTGTGTGAGGGTAAGGTTCTCAAAACCAAGTGCCAGCGGGCGGCTATCGGTTTCGGTTGGGGCAGCGGGGTTGGTGCTGAGCAGTGTAATAGTGTTGTCGCCAGGCTCAAGCATAATGTTGCGCACCTCGGCGCTGCGGGCCTCTTCCCCGTCCAGGCGCAGTTGCTGCACTTCCTGGCCGTTCACCAGCACCGCCAACGTGTTAGGAAGGGCGGCGCTCAACACGTTCGCGCTCAAGGTTGCTTCCCCTGCCGCCGCTGCCTGCACCCGCAGCGTGGCACTCTGGGTTGACCAGTTCCAAAGGCTCTGGTTGCGCTGTTCCGTCCAATACCAGCCGGTGGCCAGAGCCACACTGCAACCCTGGCTCGGCTGCTGTTCCTGGGCCAGGCGGGCTTGCAGCGGGCGCATGTCAAACCACTCTGGCCCGCTGTGGGGCGGCAGTTCCCATGGCACAACCGGCAGTTTCGCGCCGATCTGCATGGTGGTGCAGTTGTCCCATCCCAGCACCATCTGGTCGGGGGTGCGCCCTTCCAGAATGTAGACGTAGGAAGTGAGCGACCAGTGATTGAGGGGTGTTTTTTCTACCCACGGTAATGAGGTCATCGAGATGCAGCCAAAGGGGCGGCTGGCCAGTTCGCCCTGCAGGCGCTGGGTGAGGCCAGCCCAGAGAATGGATTGCGCCACCAGCGTAGTGCAAAAGATCAGACTCACCAGTTGCACAGTGTGGATGCGGTGGCGCTGTTCTTCAGCTGGTGCTGGCCCCGAACGGCGGGTTATCACGAATTCCAGCAAGGCGGCCCCAAAAAACGGCAATGCAATAAACAAACTCCAGGTGCGCAGATCAAGCGACCCCATCCAGAGTTGAGGTTGCAGCCCGCGAATGAGAAAGAGCAAACCGGCAAGCAGCAGGCAGAGCAACTCAGCGCCGTGCAACACCGTGCTCAGCCCCTGGTTCTTGAGCCGCGCCCCAACCAGCAGCAGCAGCACCGCCAGCAGCACAAAGCCCAGGGCAAAGACAGCGGTTCCTGCCAGCGAGGCGGTGTAGGCTTCCTGCAAGCGTTGAATCGAGAGCTGTTCCTGTTCGTAGGAGGTGCGAACCTGTTGAAACCAGTAGGCTGCCACACCTGTAATGGTTCCGAAACCAATAGCATAGAGCAGCAACTGGCGCAGGCGGCGGCGGTCTAGCACGAGCAGCAGCAGGGCAATCGCCGCAATCATGGCCGTCAACGCAATCGAGATGGGGTGCGTGATGAGCAACAGCACGGTGAAGCCCAGCACCACCAGCACATGGCTACGGCGGGGTGGCATCAGCACACAGAGCACAATCGGCCATGTGAGGTAAATCGCCAGCGCCGCTTCAGTCACCAGGGCGAACTGGCCCGGTAACAGCCCTAACCCCGTGCCCAGCGCAGGCCAGACAAACAGTTCGGGCCGTTCGCGCCGCACCAGCAGCCAGCAAACCAGCAGACTCACCAGCGGTATGAGCGCCAACATCAGCCCAAACATCAGCCCCAACAGCCAGGTGTTGTCGGTGAGATTACTCAGCAACAGGGTCGGGAATTGCACCACGCCGTGGATGTAGCGATTGTGGGGAATAAAGGGTTCTTTATAGTTGAGCAGCGAAAACAGGACATAGCTCCCATCCCACGAGAGCGCCGCCCCGACCATCACGGCGGACAACAACCCCACCACAACACATGCAAAATAAACTCGGATGCCGGGAACGGTGGTGCGGGCCACCTGTTCGTCGCTGCGCACGCCAATGGTGGCGGGGGCAGCCTGTCTTGTTTGTTCCATAAGCAGTGTTACTCCGCCATCAGCCGGGCTTCATTCTGCACTGTGATGCTACTGGCACCGTCGCCAGTTGGCCGAACAAGCGTCACTGACCCATGTGCTACCGCCTCAAGCGAAGGCGGTGCGGCGGGTGGATGGTGTTTTGTTCCAGGCCTTTGCCAGCGGGCCGCGAGGTAGCTCAGGGCGGTGGTAGCGAGACCCACCACAATTGCCCCGGCGCGCCCCAACCCACCGCTGTCACCCCGCAGCAGCGCTGCGCCCAGGCCCCGCAGCACCCCCACGGGCAGCGTGCGCAGGGTGTAGGCCCGTTCGGAAGCCAGCCCCCGTTGTGCGCCGACCAGATGCGACACCAGGGCCTTCGACCTGCCTTCCAGCCGACAGCGTTCCCTGAAATAGGCAAAGGTGGTGCGTGAAGCAGGAACCACATGCTCCACCGTCGCCGCCGGGTCGTAGACGAGCCGATGGTCGGGCCAGCGTTGGCCAATGCGAATGCAGAGTTCGGTCTCGTCGCAGCCAATGGGCCGGTCTTTGATATGGCCTAGTTCGGCGCGGAAGCCGCCAATTTCGCCAAAAACCTGGCGGCGAAACGACATGTTGCAGCCGATCAGGTTGCGCACGGCTGCGGGCGCGGTGGGCAGCCCCCGGTAGGTGCAGCCCACCACCCAGTTGAACTCCTCTGGAAACCAGGCCGGGCGGCCATCCACCCAGCGGGGCAGAATGGCCCCGCCCACGCCCAGCACGTCGGGTTGCTGGTAGTGGGCCAGCAGGTGGGCCAGCCAGTCCGGGCGGGCCACCGCATCGTCATCAAAAAAAACAATAATCTCGCCCCTGGTGGCGCTCACACAGGCATTCCATGCACCGCTCGAACCGGCTTCATACGGATTTTCTACCACCTGCACCTGCGGAAAACGCGCCCGCACCCGCTGGCACAAGGCCGGGTTGTGATCCACCACCACCACTACTTCGGCTGGCGTCACCGTTTGCGCCAGCACCGACTCAACGGCGGGCACGAAGGTGTCCCAGCGCTGTTCGGTGTAGGTACGCAGCACCACCGAGGTGCGAGCCGCAATGGCAGCAATAGTGGCGGGCAACGCCCTGCTGGCAGGGGGCGTAAACGCAACGGCTGGCCCGCTCTTGCCCCGCAGACCATCGGCCATGCCACGCAGGTAGGAACCGAGAAAGCCAACATCGCCCGCCCGCGCCCCCTGCACCAGGTGAAACGGCAGCACCACGGCAAACTGGCTCAGCCAGCCCGTCAGCCGCCAGATTCCCTGAAAGGTGGGAAGCATGAGAAAGGGGTTGCGCCCAAAATAGTAGGCCTTGGTCGGTAGCATCACATTGCTGCCCCGCCTGCCTGCGCTGGCAGAGACTTTGTGGCGCACCAGGGCCTGGTTGCAGAGCAGGCTGCGAAAGCCGGCCCGCCCGGCCCGCAAACAGAACTCGAAATCCTCGAAATACATGTAGAACCGCTCGTCCAGCAGCCCGACGGCAGCAAACACGGCCCGGCTAATCAACATGGCACAACCGTTGATGTGATCCACCAGTCGGTCAGGCCCTGGCCCACTGTAGGGCTGGTTGGCACCAGGGTGAGTCGAATAGCCCAACAGCTGGTTGTAGCGCCCGCCCGCAAACCACACCAGGTCGGGCTGGGCATCGTAGGTGATAACGGGGCCAACAATGCCCGCCCCACTGCGCCGCGCCGACGCAACCAGTTCGCCCAGCAGGGTGGGCGCAACCGTGGTGTCGGGGTTGAGCAGCAGCACATAGTCGGCACCTGCGGCCAGCGCCTGCCGAATGCCCACATTGTTCGCCGCTGCAAAACCGATGTTCTCCGGCAACTCGATAATCTCAACCGCATCCAGCATGCGCCGGGTCAGGGCGGCATCAAAATCGGTGGAACCGTTGCTCACAACGATGACGCGCTGCCGGGCGTAGGCGGCCTGGCTCAAGCTCTGTAGGCAGGCCGCCGTATCATCCATGTGGTGCCAATGCACCAGAATAACCGCCACCGTGGGCGGGCTGATGCCGGTCATAACTCCCTCACTGCCAGCGCGTCACCTTCAGTGCTATTGCCACCCCACATGCGGGCCTTCAATGGCGGCGCTGCGGGGGCAGCGGGCACGGCAGCTACCGGGCGGGCCAAGCGCCTGATTGCGGTGCGTTGCCCAACAAAACGCTCGCGGAGAATAGCTTTCAGGATTGTCCAACCAGCTCGAAATGCTTGCAGTTTGGCTTCACCAGCAATACGGGGATGTTCAAAACTGGGCACCTCAACCACCTTTAGCCCATTGCGAGCCGCCCGAATATTGGAGATAATTTCGCTGGCCCAGCTATCAATATCTAGCGCCAGGGCAGGGCCATAGTAGCGCCAGAAGGCGTTGTAGCCATAGGTGATGTCGCTGTAGTTGGTGCGAAATAGGAGGTTGGTTAAGGTCACCAGGGCCCAATTGCCCGCCTGGCGGTAGCGCGGCATGTCGTTCGTGCCCGCGCCATGCAAAAAGCGGGAGCCTTTGGCAAAATCGGCCCCAGCCAGGAGCGGCCCAATAAAGTGGGGGAGTTCAGCCGGATCCATCGAACCGTCAGCGTCAAGTAACACAATAATATCACCAGTGGCATGGGTAAAGCCGGTGCGGATCGCCGCGCCTTTGCCCCGCCCCTCTTGCTGCACAACAATCACCGTGGGCAAAGCCAACTGAGCCGCTGCGACGGTAGCATCGGTCGAGTTGCCGTCAGCTACAATAACTTCGTCTACCCAGGAAGGAATAGCTCGCAAGACATGCGGCAGGCATTCTGCCTCGTTGAGGGCCGGAATAAGCACAGTGATGCGCGGGCGAGCGCCGCTGGTGTGGGCCAACAACATGCCAAGATCATCGGTATGATCGTTGGCACTGTCGAACTGGATTGCATGAGAAGGTGTCACCCATTTCTTCCCTTCTTTGACGCTGGCATACGAAATTGTTCGTGCATACTCGTGGGAATAGCTGGTTAAACAGCAGTAGAACGAGTGCCACTAAACAAGGTCATTGCATCCAACAGATGTAAACTGGCGATTGTCCAGCTGTTGGAGATGACGCTGTGCCGACGACTGAAGCGGAAGAACACCGGCTCCAGTCTATCGCTTGACCCATGTAAGCACAACTCCTACAACCAGTAGTAGCGTTTGAACGAACCTTCCTAACGCGGGAAGGTGCATGCACCTGCTATCAGGCGAGGGGCGGTCACACGAGCAGCGCTCAGCACTTCGTGCAAGCATCTGTCATTAATCGTGAACTGCGCCATTGCAGCGAAGCCGTGCTTCGCAGACAAAGCGAAGCCAACATTCGTCGCGTGCGACAATGCCGATCATGAACGATTGTTTAAGCCGACCGTGGATGAACCGTGAAAACCGTGGGGCTGTGTGGTTCCGCGCCGCAACGCACGGAACTGGCAAGATTGGCTTACGAAGGGTGTGAACGTGGTGGAACGCTGGGTAAAGTGAACTGGAGTTCTTTTGCTGAAACTGTCACCGTTTCAACTATCACGTGGAGGAAGCCTCGAAACTATTTTAGCATATGATTGGCTATTTTTACCACTTTCTAACAATAATGTAACTTTAATTATTTTTTTGGTGTTGGTGGCACGATTATTGAGTTG
>JALONX010000307.1 GCA_025454695.1 Chloroflexaceae bacterium | reverse complement strand
AGTTCCACATCCACCTCGCTGCCGAGCTGTTGCTTCAACTCTTGCACAATATCGTTGGCCACCTGCATGCCAGTGCGGCCATCGCGGGTGTCGCTAAAAGGCGCAACCAGCACCACATAGCGTTCGACCGATGGCCCCGAAAGAAGCGCCGCGCCAAACCAGAGCAGCACCGCCAGAAAGATCACGGCGGTGGCGATGCCCGAAAGTTGTTGCCAGCGCGGCAGCAGGTGAAACTTCTCGCCCCAGCTGCGGCTCGGGCGCTCCGGTTCAGCCTCGGTCTCTTCAATTGGAATAACCAGCAGTTCCGGCTCAGCAATCGCCTGGTCGCCCTCGTTCCGCACCGTGTAGTCGAGTGTTTGGGGTTCGGCGGGCAGCGGCCCGGCAGGCGGCGTGGCGTTGGTTTTGTTGCGCAAGAAGTTCACGCCCAGCATTGCAAGCGCCACCACCATGAGGATGACGATAATCCAGAGGAAGAGATCCAGCGTCATAAGCTACGCTCCACCCTATTCAACCACGGTGTTGATCTCGTAGATCCGAGCCAGAAAGTCGCTATCGGTCAACGGTTCCAGCGGGCAGTGCGGCACCTGAAGTTGGGCCGCGTGGGCACTATCGTCGGGGCTGGCGGCAAGGGCCAGCAGGCGGGGTGGCGGCTGGTGCTGGTGCAACTCGTCCACCAGTTTCCAGATCGGCTCGCCCAGGCGGGTGTCAAAGACAAGTGTATCCGGCGGCACAGACTCGTGGGCCAGCAGGGCGTGGGTTTCCAGGGCATCGGCAGCGCTGAGCGCCCGGTAATGTTGGGCCTGCACCAGGTTGGCCAGGCGTTCGCGCAGGGCTGCCTCCCCGCTGACGAGCAGGATGGTGCGGGGGTGGCTGCCGCGCCGCTCGCTCGCAGTTGGGGTGGCGTTGGCCCCCCGTGTGTCCATCGCGTAGAGGCTGCCGGGGCGGGTTTTGGCCACATGCTTCATCTCCGCCGCAATCCGGCTCATCTCCTCGTAATCATCAAAATGGCGGTAGAGGTTGGTCACGCCGCCGATGGAGGCCGAGGTCAGCGGGAAGTGGCGGCGCTGGCCCTGCCGATCCACGCCTTCCAGATAGCCCCGTTCCAGGTCTTCCGGGTCATACAGCTCGCGTACCTGGTGGTTAAAGCGTTCGTGAATGGCGGCGCACAGCGGCTGCACGGCGTCTGGCGTAGTCATCACCGCAAAATCATCGCCGCCAATGTGGCCAATAAAATCGCTGGGTTGGTTGCGGGCCGCCACCGTGTCGCGCAGCACATCGGCCATCAGCTTGATCACGCGATCACCACGGGCAAAACCGTAGGTGTCGTTAAAGGCTTTGAAGTTATTCAGGTCAATATAGAGCAGGGCAAACGGCTCATTCTGCTTGATGCGATATTTCAGCTCTTCGCTCAGCAGCACATTGCCCGGCAGCCCGGTGAGCGGGCTATGCACGGGGCGCTGGGCGGCGCGGCGCAGGTGGCTTTTGATGCGGGCCAGCAGTTCGGAGGTGTTAAATGGCTTGGTGATGTAGTCGTCGGCACCACTTTCAAAGCCAATCACCACATCGTCGGAGGCCGAGCGAGCGGTGAGAATAAGCATAGGCAGGTGGGCGGTACGGGTGTCGTTCCGCAACTGCCGAATGGCTTCATAGCCGTCGAATTGCGGCATCATCAAGTCCACCAGCAGCAGGTCAGGCATGCGCTCCTGAGCCTTGCGCACCAGCTGGTCGCCGTTTTCGGCGGCAAGCACCTGGTAGCCCTGGGAACTCAGCAGCGTCACCAGGAGTTCCCGTAGGGTCGGATCATCATCAGCAATCAGGATTATTTTATCCATTACACTACCACAATCAGGGCCGTTGAAACCACAAGTTGCTGCGCATTCAGGGTGCGTCACATCATCGGTGCATCCACAGCGTGGGCCGATTGCGCTGACAGCACTATGCTGTCATTCCCACATCGGTTGAGTCTACGGATTTTGTATGACGACAACCCCACTATTGCACAGGCCATACCGTGCGTTTTAAGGATGGAGCAGGATTTTGAGGTGACCGTGAGCCGCCTCAAATGCGCGGAGGCCATCGCGGAGCGCAAACCGACCGCTGACGAGTGGTGCTGTTTCGATCAGGCCACGTTCGAGCAGGCGCAGGGCAGGCGCAAACGGCCCACAGCGTGAGCCGATGAGCTGCACTTCGTCTACCACTACCATGCTCAAATTCACATCTACCTGGCCGTGAAAGGTGCTTTTGAGCACCAGACGGCCCCGTGGGCGTACCAGGCGGCGGGCGGTGGCCAGGCCCCCCGGCTGGCCCGTGCAGTCCACCACCACATCAAAGCTTTGATCCAGCGCTGGCGGCAGCTCATTGCTATGCATGCACGGGATGGCCTGGCGCTGGTACAGTTCCCAGCGTTCGGGGTGGCGGCCCACCAGCAGCAGTTCCGCCCCCGTGAGTCGTAGCACCTGCACAATCATGGCACCAAGCTTGCCGTCACCAACCACAGCCACCCGCTCGGTGGGCCGAATGTGGCTCTGCTGCACAATCTCGAGTGCGGCGGCCAGCGGTTCCACAAACACCGCCGCCTCATCGCTCACGCTGGCGGGCACCCGGTGCAGGCAGGCGATAGGCAGCACAAAGGCATCGGCCATGGCACCGTCCCGCCGGTCAATGCCCAGGGTGGTGCGGTTGGGGCAGTGCGGGTCGTCGCCCCGCAGGCAGGTGGGGCAGCGCAGGCAGGCCGCGTTGATTTCGCCCACCACCCGCTGGCCCAGCCAGGCACCATCATCACAGGCAGTGACCGTGCCCACAAATTCGTGGCCCAGCACCCCCTGGAAGCCCATGTAGCCTCTGGTGATCTCAACATCGGTGTTGCACAGGCCAATCAGGTGAGGGCGAATGACTGCTTCGCCCGCAACGGGGCTGGGGGCGGGGTAGGATTCGGTGACACGCAGCTGGCCGTCAAAGATGATTGCTTGCATTGCTGCTTTCAGTTTTACCATCTGCTGTGCGGGGGCATAGCCCAGGGACATGTGGGCGGATATCAGCAAAGTACTGATACATCATTCCGTGTGCGATGGTTTGTTGTGAAACATAAATCCGCCCCATCTATTATACTATAGGGCACGGCTCTGACAAATGTTTGGAAGCAACAATCATGCGAATACTCTTTTTGGGCAGTCCGTCTTTTGCAGTGTTGCCGCTGGAAGCGCTCCACAACGCCGGATTTGAGCTTGTGGGCGTGGTGACACAGCCCGATCGCCCGGCGGGCCGCCAGCGCCAGCTCACCCCGCCGCCGGTAAAAGTGGCCGCCGAACGGCTGGGCCTGCCGGTGTTGCAACCGGAAACCCTGCGCGACGAGACGGTGATTGCGCAACTCGCCGCCTTGCAGCCCGACGTTGGTGTGGTGGCGGCCTATGGCGAGATTTTGCGCAAAGCGGTGCTGGCCATTCCGCCGTTGGGCTACCTCAACATTCACCCCTCGCTGCTGCCGCTGCACCGGGGGCCAACACCGGTGGCCGGGGCTATTCTCGCGGGCGAAAGCGAAACCGGCGTCTCGGTGATGCGGCTTGACCCCGGCATGGACAGCGGCCCCATTCTGGCCCAGGCGGTGGTGCCACTGCCGCCCCATGCCCGCAGCGGCCCGCTGACCGACGAACTCTTCCAGCTTGGCTCGCGGCTGCTGGTGGAGGTGCTGCCCGCCTACGCCGCCGGGCAGTTGCTGCCCCAACCGCAAGACCATAGCCGGGCCACCGTAACCCGCCTGCTGAAAAAAGAAGACGGCCAGATTGACTGGAATCTGCCCGCCCTGGTGATTGAACGGATGACGCGGGCCTACGACCCCTGGCCCGGCAGTTTCAGCACATGGCAGGGCCAGCCCTTTAAAGTGCTTGAAGCCAGGGTGCATGCCGAATGGACGGGCGCAGCCGCCCCTGGCACGCTGGTGAGTGCTACACCGGGGCCGCTGGTGGCCACGGGCAGCGGCGCGTTGGAACTGATGCAGGTGCAGCCAGCGGGCAAACGAGCAATGCAGGGCCGCGCATGGGTGCAGGGCCAGCCCAATAGCATTGGCATGGCCTTCGATACATGAAACGGTGCGTCATAACTTCTGGCAAGTGAAGGTTGCGATATGCCTTTTTGCAGCATCACAAAGCGGCTTAACCGATAACTTGTAAACAGAAATCTGCACTAAGCCGTAATGCGCCGCGTTAATTTGCTGCTTGACGCCCCTTCCGCTTTCGCCGTATAATCGTAGCACTCGTAAACAACCCAAACACAAAATGACAAGACAACGAAAATTGGGCGTTGTGCGACATGTGGCGGTAAGACACATCTGGCCTGAATGCTCAAAGGGGAGGATTGTTGCATGACAGTATTTAAGGACGCAGCGGAATTACGACAATATGTTGGGGTGCTCTACGACCGGGCCAAAGCTGATCAGCGTATTGCTCCCAAAATTCGCGACTCACGCATGGTCATTCAGTTTCGCTACAGCGAGCCTGAGGGCATCGTGACCATCAACGCCTCCGCCCCGCCCACCCAGCCCGACGCCCTGTTTGATGTGCTGTGGGGCGACGACACTGGCCTGAAGCCGGATGTGGAGATGAGCATGAAGGCCGATATTGCCCACCAGTTCTGGCATGGCAAAATCAACCTGATGGCCGCCCTCACCCGGCGACAGATTATCGCCAAAGGCCCCATTCCCAAAATCCTCAAGCTGCTTCCGGCGGTTGAGCCGATGTATGAGATGTACCCGCGGATTTTGAAGGAAATGGGTCGCGAAGACCTTGTGTTGAAGTAGGACGAACAAAAGGGTTCGGGCAGCGCACACTGCTCACGACAGGTCGTTCGTTATCTCATTGAGCGGACTTACGCGGTGAGGGTTTGGGAGCGGCTGCGCTGGCCCAAAACCTTGTTCTGCGTGACGAGAACAACGTATAGGCTGGCGCTGAAAGAAAGGGCGGAGGGGCAAGCACCTTCCGGCCCTTTCTTTCGCGCTTGAAATAACAGGTATGGACGGCAGTGACACAATGTATCGGCGTGGAATCGAAGATGCCGAAGCGAATGACCTGAATCCGTTTTACTACCAGCACTACTACCACTACCGGCGCGGCTACGATGAGACCCGCCGCCGTGTTCGCACGGGTGTGGATAAAGCACCAGGCTGGTTGTTGATGGTGCCAGTTGTGCTGGTGCTAGGGGTTGCGCTCGTCTGGTTCTGGTCGGCGTGGTCTTCCACGCGCACGCCACTCACGCCGCCCGTGGCCGCCGTTCCTTCGCCCATGCCTACGGCAACATTGGCACCGCCCACCGCCACGCCCGAACCTTCGCCCACGCCTGCGCCCGTGCTCAAGGCGGGCGGCGTAGCGCGGGTGGTGAACGTGGGTGAGGCCCAGTTGCGTGGGCGGCAGCAGCCCGGCACGGGCCAGCCGGTGCAGGCCCGCTTTGAGGAGGGGACAACGGTGCGGGTGCTGGAAGGGCCAGTGGACGCGGATGGGTTTACATGGTGGCGCATTGAGGGGCCACGGGGCAACGGCTGGAGCGCCGAACGCAGCGCCGAGGGCGTGGTGTGGCTGGAGCCGGTGGCGGAGTGAGCCGAGTAACGAGTAATCCGTGATGCGTCATCCGTGATTTCGGTTAATCTAAAGTCCAAAATCTAAAATCCAAAATATGAGTCATCTTGTCATCTTGTCATCTTGTCCCTGAGCGAGCGCCGCCCGGTACGCCCCCTGGTATGAGTCTGGCAACATTCTGGCGATGCGCAGCATCATGTCATTTGTGAGTTGATCCATCATGTCGGGGGGGATTTTGCCATCGGGTGTGGGGGCCACCAGAAACGGCTGGCCAATCCGCATCAGCACCGGCTTGCGGGTGAGCGTGCCTTTAAGACCATGTTCCGTCCCCGTCACCGCGATGGGAACGATGGGCACCCCCGCCTGCATGGCCATGCGAATAGCCCCGCCCCGCCCCGTGCCCAGGCCACCACTGCGGCTGCGCGTGCCCTCAGGGAAGATCAGCAGCACCGCCCCATCGCGGAGTGCCTGGGTTGCCGTTTCTAGCGCCGCCAGGTCACGTTTGCCGCGCTGGATGGGGATGACATACATGGTGCGAAAGAACCAGGCCGCCAGCGGGTGTTGGAAAAGCTCGCTTTTGGCCAGCCACGAGAGCCGGTAGGCAAAAGGTAGCAACGCCCCGACAACGGGAATATCTATCCAATTCAGGTGGTTCATCGCAATCACCACCCCGCCCTGCTGGCGCGGCGGCAGATTTTCCCACCCTTCCACCCGCCAGCGCCACCAGCCAATGGCGCGCAAGGTTTTGAAGAGGATGTAGAGAAAACCGTAGATGAGGTTGCCAAGCATGGGCGTCTCCACTCAAGGTATGAAGTATGATGTGTGAAAAAGTAGTCTGTCAACAACGTTCTGGTGCATTGCATTGCCGTGTCACCCCGACCGATAGGGAGGGGTCTTCCATGCATGGCAATGCAGATTCCTCCCTGCGGTCGGAATGACACTGCGTTCCATTGTGGACAAAAACGTTTTCTTGACAGACGAATAACCACCGATCAATTGATAGGTATCTCGGCTTACGTAGTACGGATGATGCAGTACGCATTACGACCCTAGCCCCAATTCATACACCAGGTGACCGCCGAGCCAGCCGCCCACCACCACCAGCAGCGCACCAACAACGAGCAGGCGCAAGTAGCCGCCCCGCAGTGTCGCATCATCCAGAATGGTGGGGTTGCGGCGGCGGCGCAGCAGGGCCTGCCCGTAGACAATGGCGGTGGCGATGCCGGTGGCGGCGTGGGCATTCACCCATGTAAGCAGGGCATTGTCGCGCGGCGCATCGGGGCCAATCAACTGGCGGGCCGCGTCAATCGTGCCGCTGACGAGCGCCACCAGCGAGCCAAACCAGCCCACAATCAGGCAATGGTAGGCGGTCTGCTCAAAGCTGCGCTCCTTGTGGCGCAAATAGAGCAGGGTAAACAGGCCGTTGGCCAGCA
>JALONX010000306.1 GCA_025454695.1 Chloroflexaceae bacterium | reverse complement strand
ATCATGCAAGAGATCGCACTTGTGGTCGGTATTGTTATCGTTGTGCTGGTGGTTGGCATTATGACCTTCTTCTTTATGGTGTCGCGTTTTTATGTAAAAACACCAGCAGATCGAGCCTTTGTCAAAACCGGCGGTGGCAAGCCCAAAGTTGTTGTGAATGGTGGTGATTGGGTCATTCCAGCTTTTCACCAGCTCAGCTGGGTTGATTTGCGCACTATGGACATTGACATTGAGCGGAATGAAGCGAATGCTCTGCTCACGATAGACCCCCAGTATGCTGATATTCGAGCGATCTTTTTTATCAAAGTAAATCCGACGGCTGATGATATTGAGCGGGCTGCCCGCACCATTGGCGGGGGCGAAGTAAAAACCGACAGTGTGAAGCGGCTGGTGGAAAGCAAGCTGGAAGGAGCTTTGCGCGATGTTGCGGCCACCTTCACGCTCATGTCGCTGCACCAGGAGCGCGAAAAATTTGTGGAGCGGGTGCAAAATCTGGTGCGGGCCGACCTGGCGGAAAATGGCTTGCTGCTTGAGTCGGTTTCGATTACCACGTTGAAGAGTGCCCGTCAGGGCAGCTTTGGAGTGGATGATGTATTTGGCGCTCAGGTGGCCCGGGCCAATGCCCAGGTGATCCAGAATGCACTGAAGGAACGCAACGAGATTGACCAGACCACGCAGAACGAGATCGCCAAGCGCAACGCGGCTGCTGAGCAGGAACGTAATGATATTGAACGCCGCAAACTGCTGGAGATTGCCCGCCGCAATGCTACCTCAGCGCAAGAAACCAATGATATTGAGCGGAGCGCCGAGCTGGAGATTGCTGGACGCAACGCGACCGTGGAGCAGGAAAAGCTTAACCTGGAGCGCAACCTGGCCCAGGCCCGGGCGACTCAGCAACGGGAGATTCTCATTCGCCAGGCCGAAGAAAAAAGTGCGGCAGACAAAGTGGGCTTTGCACAGGAGCAAGCCGCCGAACTGGCCCGCGTGATTAAAGAGCAGGCCGTGGCCGAGGCGGAAAAGGCCAAGGAGCAGGCGGTGCAGCTGGCCGAGCAGCGCAAGCAACAGGCGATTCAATTGGCTGAGCAAGAGCGTGAGCGCGAGGTGCGCCGGAGCGAGGTGCTGAAGCAACAGGCGGTGGAAGTGGCCGACCAGGAGCGCAAAGTGGCCCTGGCCATGCAGCAGGCCAAGCTGGAAAAGGCCGAGCAAGAACGACTCACGATTGCGGCCCAACGGGAAGCTGCCGAGCAGGAAGTCTTCACCGTGCAGGAGACCGCCAGCGCCCGCCGCGAATCCCAGATTCAAATCATCAGCGCCGAGCGCGACGCCCAGCGCGAGATGATTAGCCGCAAAAACGAGGTGGAGCTGGAGGCCTTTCAGCGCGTGAAAGACGCGGAAGCGGAAGCGAATGCCCTGAACCAGAAGGCCGAGGCTGAAGCAACGGCGGCCATTCGCCTGGCTGAGGCCCGCCGCACCGAGGCCCAGGCCGCCGCCGATGCCGAGAAGCTGCGGGCCGAAGCAACCCGGGCTGCGACGGCGGCCCCCGGTCTGGCCGAAGCCGAAATCATCAAGGCCAAGGCTGAAGCAACCCGCCTGGAAGCCGAAACGATCAAGGCCCGTGGCCTGGCCGAGGCCGAAGCCGTCAAGGCCAAAGCGCTGGCTGAAGCCGAAGGCCAGCACGCCATGGCCGATGCGCTCGCCGCCAACGAAGGCGTGGCCCAGCGCCTTGAACTGGAACGGCTGCGGCTGCATGCCCAGGTTGAAATTGGCGTTGCCCAGGCCAAAGCCCTTGGCGAAGCGATTGCCTCGATGGACTTTAAGCTGTATGGCACACCCGATGCAGCACAGCAACTGCTACGGCTGATGAGTTTCACCGATGGCGTTGGGGCGATGATGCAAACAGCGCCCGCACCGTTGCGCGAGCTAGGTGGCCGCCTGCTTGATCGCATTGCGCCCACCAATGGCAATGGGCATAGCGCCGCAACTACGACGGTAGTCGGCCCCACACCGGCTACAAACGGGCTTGATCTCAGCGCCATCCAACCGCTGATAGCACAGGGCAGCGCCATTCTTGCCGCCCACCTCAGCACGGCGGAGCTACAACAGCACGATCTGAACACTGCGATTGCGCTGGTGTTGCCGGTGGTGAGCGAGGAGGAGCGTATGACCCTGCTCAAAATTCAGGGGCTGTTGCTACTTGTGCCCAGCTATGGCAGCCAGCCCGCCAGCACTGTTGTGGCCAGCTAAACGGCAGGTTGCATGCATCGAGGGTTTGGCAGCGGCACATGTGCTGCCAAACCCTCGTCGTCAATTCGCGTTACCCCAAATCGAAGCTGCTCTTTCCTGCAAAACGCCAGTTTGAGATAAGCAAGGTCTTGTTTGTGCGCAGGCTGCCGAGCAAAACATCAGCCCTCGGCAAACAGCCCGGCGATGTAGAGCAACGCTGCCCGGCGGCCCTGGGGGTGCAGCTGCCGCCACAGGTGCAATAGGCGTTCTTCTTCGGGCGTGGCGCTCGAAACCGGGGCTGCTGCCGCAGGTGCAGAAACCGGGGCAGGGGCAGGAGCAGGGGCGGCTACGGGAGCTTCAGCCACAATCGACTCTTCTGGTTCTTCTTCCAGCGGGGCCGGGGCCGGGGCCGATGCCCGCTTCGGTGCGGCGGGTTCGGGCTTTGGCTCGGGCGGGGCCAGCGGCACGCCGTGCTTTTTCATCGTGTCGGCCATAATGGATCTGGCGACTTCGAGCGAATTGCCGTTGAGCGCCAGCGTCAGCCGTTGAGCCTGGTCAGGGTCGGGCAGAGTTTTGCCCGCCAGGTAGTTGCGCAGCGCCCCATCGCTAATTCCCGTCATCTGGTGCAGCTTGGCCCGCGAGGCCCTGGCCCGCTTCATCGCCTCCTGAAGCCAGGTCGCAAACGGGGTCGCCTCCCGCGTGGGCTGGTCACCGTGGCGGCGAGCCTCATCCACAGGGATGCCAATGGTGTTGGCAAACAGTTCCAGGGTTTTGCCCCGTGGGCGGCTGGTTTTCCCCGTAAAAAACTGTCGCATGGAGATAGTGCCCAGACCCACGCGCTCAGAAAAATCACTCAGGCCCATCTCCATCTGCATAGCAGTGTAGAAGAGCAGCACCGGAAGCGAGGCAGTTGCCGCTTCTTTTGGTAACGTTGCCATAAAAACCACTCCTTAGTTTCGGCGGCTACACCTATAGCCACCTGCAAAACACATAGAAAGCAGCGTGTTCAAAAAATATATGAGCGCGGCATGAACCACACGGTACACAAAACGAATGTGCGGCACCGTGGTGACACACGCCAACGCAGGATTCTGCTTGATGATGGGTGCTGGCTAAAAAGATGTGTTGAATAGCAATTCCAATGATTGCGTCGTGCGATCATTGGCTTGAGTATACGCTGGTGTACATTATTTGTCAAGCAATAAAGCATACTTTTCGCATTTCTCTTGATAGAAAAATGCGATTTTTCGTGTATTTTTTCTATGCCATCATAACTACTGCACTCAGCATCTACGAGTCTCCTATTCTAATCCCGTTTCGATAGTTATGAAATAACATAATTACACGTTTCCGTATGAGCTTTGTCTTCCCAAATACCACTGTTTCGGCGGTAAATATTGAGGGAACTACCGCTTTCCTCAGCAGGGCTGTAAGAAATGTACATCCGCTCATTGCGCCGCACATGGTGACGTAGCGCTTTTTCCCATTGCAGCACGCAACAGAACTGGCGCTGCTCTTGTGGTACAATAGCCAGCACTGTTTTGAACAGACTCGCAGCAGCAACCTCCGACCGTGGCCCGGCGCGGTGCCACACCCAGCAGCAGAAAGCGAACCCTCGGTGACGAACGAACCTATTCCGTTCTCAGTAGATGATCTCTATCAACTTGGCTGGCTAGAAGATGTGCGGATTAGCCCTGATGGCCGCAACGTGGCCTATGTGGCCGTGCAGGTTGACCGGATGGGCAACCGCTACCGTAAAAGCATCTACTTGGCACCAACTGATGGCAGCAGCCCACCCCGCCGCTTCACCAGCGGCAGCAAACACGACACCAGCCCCCGCTGGAGTCCTGATGGGCAGCAACTGGCCTTTGTCTCCAACCGCGATGAGGCCCAGGGCCAGATTTATCTCATCAGGCTGGAGGGCGGCGAGGCCCGCCAGTTTACCAGCATGCCCAACGGCGCGCAGGAAGACAATGGCACCAGCCTGGAGCCGCCCCAGGACGAGTGGGAAGCCCGCATGCGCAAGGAGCAACGGCAGCGCGACGACGCCGAACGGGCTGATCCGCTGGTGGTCACCCGCCTGCCCTACCGCACCGGCACCGAGTTTTTTGACGACCGCCGCCGCCATGTGTATCTGGTGGAGGTGCCCGCCGAGGGCGAGAACGAACCGGCCCGGCCCCGCCGCATCACCGATGGCGACATGCATTTTGGCCCACCCGCCTGGATGCCCGACGGCCAGACGCTGCTCACCACCGCCACCCGCGACCCGGAAGCCGACTCGCTGTTTGCCTACTACGATGTGCTGCGGGTGCCGGTGAGCGGCGGCAAGCCCGAAACTATCACCGAGGCCGGTCACTCCTATTTCGACCCGCAGCCCTCGCCGGACGGCAGCCTGATTGCCTTCCGCCGCTTTCCCGAAGATCGTATCCTGGCTGCGGGCAGCCGCGTGGCGATTATTCCCGCCAGCGGTGGCGAACCCCACGACCTGACCACGCACACCGACCTGAATGTAGAACACTTCCGCTGGAAGCCCGACGGCCAGTGCATCTACTTTAGTGCCGGGTGGCAGGGCAACGCCAGCATCTACAGCATTGGCCTGGAAGGCACCCCGCTGCACAAACAGGGCGCAACCCTGGTGGGCGGGCGGCGCATCATCAGCGAGTTTGATGTAGCATCCGATGGCACGGTGGCCTTTATCGCCGGTTCACCTGAGAACCCCTGTGAGCTGTTTGTGCGACGGCCCGACGGCAGCGAAGCACAACTGACGCACATTAACGCGGCGCTGCTGAAGAACCGCCGGGTGGCCCCGTTTGAGGAACTACGCTACAGCGCCCCCGACGGGGCCGAGGTGCAGGGCTGGGTGCTTTACCCGCCCGATTTCGACTCAGGCAAGCGCTACCCGCTGGCCATCCACATCCATGGCGGGCCACACGTCATGTGGGGGCCGGGCTTCCGTTCCATGTGGCACGAACTGCAAACCACAGCGGCGCGGGGCTACATCACCTTTTTCTGCAACCCCCGTGGCTCCGAGGGCTATGGCGAACTCTGGCGCGACGCCATTCGTAAGCGTTGGGGCGAAGCCGACTCGCCCGATATTCTGGCTGGGATTGACCTGCTGATTGAACGTGGCCATGTTGACCCGGCCCGCATCGCCGTCACCGGCGGCTCCTACGGCGGCTACATGACGACCTGGCTGATCAGCCACCACGACCGCTTTGCCTGCGCTGTTTCCGCCCGTGGCGTCTACAACCTCATCACCGAGCATAGCACCAGCGACGCCCACGAGCTGATTGAGATCGAATTTGAGGGCTACCCCTGGGAACTGCATGAAGAGTTGTGGTACCACTCGCCGCTGGCCCACGCCCACAAAATCAACACCCCGCTGCTGATTTTGCACAGCGAACGGGACTACCGCGTGCCCATCAGCGAGGCCGAGCAGCTGTTTGCGTTTCTACGGCGGCAGAAGAAGGTGGTGGAGTTGGTACGCTACCCCCGCGAAGGCCACGAACTCACCCGCAACGGCGAGCCGCGCCACCGCGCCGACCACATGGCCCGCACCCTGGCCTGGTTCGATGCGTACTGTATGGAGAAATAATGCAACAGTGAGCAGTTTGCAGTTTGCAGTTGGCTTTGAAGATCATTGCAGAACCTGCAAACTGCTCACTGCCGACTGCTCACTGAACCTCACGCCCGCCCGTAGACGGGGATGTGTGCGCCGCTGATGATGCGCGAGTCGGGGCCGAGCAGAAAGAGGATGACGCGGGCGATGGCCTCAGGCGCAACCCAGCGACTATGGTCGGCGTTAGGGTCGCCCGCCCGGTTGGCCGGGGTGTCAATCACACTAGGCAGAATGGCGTTGGCGGTAATATTCTGGTCGCGCAGCTCAGCGGCCAGCGCCTCGGTGAGTTGCAGCACCGCCCGCTTCGATGCCGCATACGCTGCCAGGTGACTAGCCGACTGTGTAGCGGTGCGAGTGCCCACATTCACAATCGCGCCGCCACCTCGGGCCAGCATGTGGGGCACGGCGGCATGGCACGAAAGCACTGTCGTCTTCAGGTTGATGTCGAGTTGCCCCTGCCAGAGCGACCAGGGCGTTTTGTGTACCGGCTCGCCCCCCGCAAAGCCACCCGCAATATTCACCAGCATGTCAATGCCGCCGTGAATCTGGGCCACGCTGGCGTAGTAGGCAGTTAGCGCATCCTCGTCGGTCAAATCCACCACTGCCCCGTGAAGCGCCGCGTCTGCCGCTAGCCCCAGGCGCGCCCGCAGCTGTTCCAGGTCATTGGGGTGCTGGTGGGGCACCACCACCGTTGCCCCCGCTACCAGCAGCGCCTGTACCACCGCCCCACCCAACGCCCCGGCTCCGCCGGTTACAATCGCCACGTTATTGTTGAACATACTAACCTCGCTTAAAGGGTTAAGGGTTAAGGGTTAAGGGTTAAGGGTTAATATCCATGAGGATCAATGTGTGTAACCCCTAACCCCGAACTCCTAACCCCTACTGATATCACACCATCGGAATCTGCCGCACGATGTTGCCTTCGATGCGCTGGAAAATTTCTTCGAGCGAGTGGCCAGTGATGGTGAGTCCGTGGTTTTTCAGGCCGATCACCGCCCGTGAGGGATCGGGCGCATGGCGCACCAGTTCAGCCACCTCCTGGGCCAACTCAATCGTGCCGCATGGATAGTTCACCTGAGTAGATGGAATGGGATCGCGCCACCAGGCGTGCATATGCACAATCGCCCCCACTGCCGGGTGTTCGCGGTAGATCATCAGATGCTCAATCGCATCTACCGAGACGCGCCGTGGCTCCATCCCCGGCGGCACGCTCAGGCGCATGCGCTGGTTCTCGGCATCAAAGCCGGTGACGAGCAGCATGTCGCGCCCGATGGTCTGGAGTGTACCCTTGTTGACACCTGAGGCCGACATCCAGAAATGACCGGGGTTGTGGCGGGCGCGGCAGCTCAGGTTGCCGTAGCTCAGCCCGCCCAGGCCGTAGAGTCGGCGCACATGGCGCAGCTCCCGCTCGCTGAGATATTCGTGAATGGGAAACGCGGCGGGCAGCAGCCCCAGTGCGGCCATGCGCTGGCCAGCCCAGGCCAGTTGGGCGGTGGCGGCGTCGCCCGCCCACAGTTCAGCAGGCAGGTCGGCCACAAACTCGTTGTTGATCATCAGGCGGCTGGCGGCCAGCGGCGCGATGCGTTCATACACGGCGGCAAAGGTTTCCCAATCATCATCGCCATGCACCAGGGTAGCGTGGCCCTGTTCGATGGTGATAAAGTGGCTTTCCAGCCGCCCGTTCCATTCCCGCAGGTAGAGCACCATGTTGGAAAGCGAGCGCACCAGGGCCGGGTAGGCCGCTCGCATCACCGGGGTGGCCGGGTCGGCGGCGTGCAGCAACGAGACCACAAAGGTGCCCTGGCCATTGCGCTGAAAGGAGCGAGGCGCGGCCAGGTCGGTGAGGTTCAGCACCAGGTTCAGCCCATCGTCGGACTCAGGCGGGGTGGTTGCGCCAGCGGGAACGAGTGTGTGGCCCCGCTGCAACAACACATTCTGCAAATTATCAGCATACCAGTGCAGCAGACCATCGGAGGTGGAATTGATAACCGTAAAGCGTAACGTCGTTTCTGCCATCGGAGGCCACTCTACTCTTATTCAGCTTAGGCAAGGTTCTGACAGGATTTACAGGATTTACAGGATTGACCTTTGGTGAAGTACTGTTTGTACTCAAATTGTAAAGTAACCTGGCTGCTTTGAAACCTCGTCTTAGAAGGGGAAGGGAGCGTGGCCGGGAATGAGCCGACCAGCACACAGCAGCACTGCCACACAGCATGGCGAGATCTGACCTACGCGGCGCAGGCCGGACAGCGGTCACATTCCGTAAATACTACCACGGTCGGATGCTACTGGCAATGGCGACCAATCTTTTCGGGCCGGGGCAACGTTCAGGCAGTAACCACAAACAATCCACCGATGCCACAGATGGCGCGGATTGTTGTGCATACCAGGGGAAGACTCACACCGGGCGGGGCTACTTCGGGGAGGTGGAACCAGCTGCAATCTATCAATCCGCCATGCGGATGCTGTGGGCCGATGACTTCAGCAACTGTTGATTCTAAATAACCTCAATTCGGGATAAGAAAAAAGGGGATTTGGCTTCCTAATGTACTATCTTTCTTGAAAGCACGTCAACATGCGGCCCCAAAACGGGCTTCTGCGAACCATGCCCTTGTTTGGCGCTGCTGCGGAGTAGTCTGTACACAACGTCTGCACCATCAAGGCTCGGTGTCACCCCGACCAGCGGGAGGGGTCTTCAGCGCATGGCCATGCCGATTCCTCCCTGCGGTCGGAATGACA
Source organism: Chloroflexaceae bacterium (assembly GCA_025454695.1). GTDB lineage: Bacteria > Chloroflexota > Chloroflexia > Chloroflexales > Chloroflexaceae > JALONX01. The sequence continues at coordinate 2,627 of JALONX010000306.1, read as the reverse complement.
ATGCAGATCGTTGTGGACAAAGCAACATCGTGAACAGACGACTGCGTCTCTTTTCGCACGCAGACGCCGAAAAAAGACATTCCTTATCCCGAACTGACGTTAAACACAATGCAAGCCTAGTTTCAATCCGCCGTGCGGATGCGATGGGCCGATGACCCATCGTCCGCGAAAAATCTCCTTTGCTTTCTACATAGTTTCAATCCGCCGTGCGGATGCGATGGGCCGATGACCGTAGCTGCTCGCGGCGCTTAAAGTCCATCGTTTGTGTTTCAATCCGCCGTGCGGATGCGATGGGCCGATGACCTTGCCAACGGACGTACCAGCAACAATCGTCACTAGTTTCAATCCGCCGTGCGGATGCGATGGGCCGATGACCAAGCGCCGCCAGCATTTTTAGAGCGGGCGACACGGTGGTTTCAATCCGCCGTGCGGATGCGATGGGCCGATGACGGAATATGTTCGCGGTGCATGGACACGAGCAAGCCGTTTCAATCCGCCGTGCGGATGCGATGGGCCGATGACTATGCTTTCATTGCAGACAGCTCGTTATACGTTGTTGTTTCAATCCGCCGTGCGGATGCGATGGGCCGATGACTCGTTACGTCAAGCGTTTGGAGGTATGCAGTTATATGTTTCAATCCGCCGTGCGGATGCGATGGGCCGATGACCAGGAGCGCGTCAATAAGGCTAAGCGTCGTCCGTATCGGTTTCAATCCGCCGTGCGGATGCGATGGGCCGATGACACAACCGCCGCGTTCATCACGTCGTCAATATATACTGGTTTCAATCCGCCGTGCGGATGCGATGGGCCGATGACCGCTGTCGCAATACCACCGAGCGCTAAGGCAGCAAGTTTCAATCCGCCGTGCGGATGCGATGGGCCGATGACGCACCCATACAGCCCCCGCCAACTGGCCCGGCCAGTTTCAATCCGCCGTGCGGATGCGATGGGCCGATGACCCATTGCAACACCCACAAAAAGAAGCGAACAAGTGCGTTTCAATCCGCCGTGCGGATGCGATGGGCCGATGACATCCCACCAGCAGGGTGCAGAGCCACAACAAAGCTTGTTTCAATCCGCCGTGCGGATGCGATGGGCCGATGACACGACCTGGCCGCCCTGCTTAACATTGAAAAAGGGTTTCAATCCGCCGTGCGGATGCGATGGGCCGATGACGATACCGTACTGGCTGGCCAGCTGGGCAGCAGCAGTTTCAATCCGCCGTGCGGATGCGATGGGCCGATGACACTGAGCGCGGCGAACGGCACGGTGCAGGTGAGCGACGCGTTTCAATCCGCCGTGCGGATGCGATGGGCCGATGACCGAGCACGGTTATCGTGCAAGATGTACTGTCGCTGTTTCAATCCGCCGTGCGGATGCGATGGGCCGATGACCGGCGGCGGAAGGTGATGGCGATGTGGTAGTACTGCATGTTTCAATCCGCCGTGCGGATGCGATGGGCCGATGACACCGTGGCTGTTGGAATTGTTTTTTGAGCTGTCGCCAGTTTCAATCCGCCGTGCGGATGCGATGGGCCGATGACCCTGGCGTGTCTGGCGCGGCTGCAAACCGTGCCAGAGTTTCAATCCGCCGTGCGGATGCGATGGGCCGATGACGACAAGCCACGCCGATAGAGTCGTGATTATAGCCAAAGTTTCAATCCGCCGTGCGGATGCGATGGGCCGATGACATAGGCCGCGCTCAAGGATTGCTGGACTTCGGGCGGGTTTCAATCCGCCGTGCGGATGCGATGGGCCGATGACCCTTAGTCTACAACCTGGCCATTACGAGGGTATGTTTCAATCCGCCGTGCGGATGCGATGGGCCGATGACGTGCAATGATCGTCAACGGCGTTGTTGAGGGGAGTGTGTTTCAATCCGCCGTGCGGATGCGATGGGCCGATGACGCAATGCGGAGGAGCGGATTGGCTCCGTTCGCAATCGTTTCAATCCGCCGTGCGGATGCGATGGGCCGATGACTGCGAAAGTCAGGAATGTAGAATGTATACACAGTAGTTTCAATCCGCCGTGCGGATGCGATGGGCCGATGACGGAGCAGGGCCGCCGCCGACACCGTGATCAGCCGTCGTTTCAATCCGCCGTGCGGATGCGATGGGCCGATGACGGTGATGGTGGGCTGGCGATTGGTGGCACCGACAAGTTTCAATCCGCCGTGCGGATGCGATGGGCCGATGACTAGATGCGGGTAGAAGCGGTAAACTAGCTCGATAGGTTTCAATCCGCCGTGCGGATGCGATGGGCCGATGACGCCGCTCGTGGCGAAGGCTTCCTGATGCGTTAAAACAGCGCTGATTCGAGCGGCGCTGGTAAAACGATTGTCTTGTCGGCAATTGTTCAAGTATAGCATAGTTTGTTTGGCTTTGCTATGCCCAATTTTGTTTGCGAGCGCCTACGGGCAAAACCACCGACACTGAGGCGCTCGGGTTAGAAGATGTGAACTGGCGGATCGTGGGGGCGGTCGCTGCCGATGGTAATGACGCGCCTCTGGCACGCGCCGCACAGCATGTAGAGCCGCACGCTGTCACTATCCGGTTCCAACAGCAGCTGGAGTTTGGCTCGTAATTCGATGATCTGCCGTTTGTTGAGCCAGCATTCAAACAGCGAA
>JALONX010000305.1 GCA_025454695.1 Chloroflexaceae bacterium | reverse complement strand
CACCGTCAGCGGCTTTCGGGCGCTCACCCGCGAGGCCGCCCTGCGCACCTTTGTTACCACTGAATTTTCCTACACCGTGGAAAATCTTATCCAGGCTGGCAAACGCCGCCTCACCATCAAGGCGGTGCCCATTCGCACCAACCCGGTGAAGCGTGAGTCGCGCTTGCACAAAGGCAATTGGAACTTCGTTAAGCGCCAGGCCGCCATTATCGCCCGCACCTACGCCACCTACGAACCGCTCAAAACCTTTAGCTACATCGCCGCCTTTTTCTTTCTCCTGGGCAGCGGCTTGCTGCTGCGGGCGGCCTATGTTTTTATTGGGCGACGGCTCGAATGGTTCCCTGAGTCTATGTCGAATGATCAGGCGCTGTTAATCGGCAGCCTGTTCACCATTCTTGCGCTGGTAACGTTTACGATTGGCATTCTGGCCGACCTGGTGGGGCGCAACCGGCGTATCAACGAAGAGTCGCTCTATCGTCTGCGCACAATTCAGGTAGAAAATGAAGCCTGGCGGCGTGATGTGAGCGCCCGCCTTAACCGATTGGAACACCTGGTGGGTGACGACGGCCTGGCCCTGCACGCAGGCGCACGTCCGCCGGGAAGCGATACGTCTGCTGTAATGCGTAATTCGTAAGCCGTGAAACGTGAAACGTATTGCGTAATCCGTAATGCGTAACCAAAGTTTTAGATGCCGGTCTCTGGTCTTCGGTCTCCGGTTTCCGGTCATGATTACTCGTAACTCCCTGCATGGTTGACGAAGAACTCCGCCTTGTAGCAGCAGGCCAGCGCGGCGACGTTGAGTCGTTTAATCAGCTGGTGCGCCTCTACGAAGGGCGTGTCTACAACCTCTGCTACCGCATGGTGGGCGATGCTGAGTCGGCGGCGGACGCGGCTCAGGACGCCTTTTTTGCTGCTTACCGCAACCTGAAGAGCTTTCGCGGCGGCTCCTTCCGCTCGTGGCTCTTGCGCATTGCCTCCAATACCTGCTACGATGTACTGCGTGCCCGCAAACGTCGCCCCACCACCTCGCTTGATGCGGCCTTCGACTCGGACGATGAGAGCAGCGGCTTTGACCCGCCCGACCCCGGTGAGTCGCCAATTGACACCGCCCTGCGGCAGGAGTTAAGCGCAGCGATTCAACACGGCCTGGCCGGCCTGCCCGATGATCAGCGCATTGTGCTGGTGCTGTGCGACATTCAGGGCATGGCCTATGATGAAATTGCCGACATTACGGGCACGAATATTGGCACCGTCAAGTCGCGGTTGAGCCGGGGGCGTGCCCGCTTACGCGACTATCTGAAGGCAGGGGAACTCCTTCCGGCTCGCTACCGTCATGAACGTGAGACGTGAGAGAGCAGCTGGCAGCTGGCAGTTTGCAGTCGGCTAAAGGATTATGAGGGGAATAAAGCCCATATGAGCAGGATTATTTCCTTCATTTCCTTCATTTCCCTGCTTTTCAGCCACTCATAACTCATAATTCATAACTCATACTTTTTTCAATGTCAGAGCGACCACAATCCAACAACCGTTCCGACGAAGAGCTTGAACTTTTGTCGGCCTATATAGATGAGCAGCTGCCCAGCACCGAGCGTGAGTCGCTCAGCCAGCGATTGGCGGGCGACCCGGCCCTGCGCCAGGAGTTGGAGGAGTTGCAAACCACCAGGGCGCTGCTGCAAGATTTGCCGCCAGTGACGCCGCCGCGTTCGTTCACGCTGGACGCAGCCAGAGTAGCACCGCGCAAAGCCGCATGGTGGAACTGGTTTGCTCCCTGGAGCGGCGCGATTGCCGCCGTGGCGGTGGTGCTACTGGTGGGAGTCACATTGCTGCGGGGTGGCATGGGCGGCTCAGCGTCGCAACAGGCTGCACCGCAGGCTGCCAATGCGCCAACTGGAGCAGAAGCAGCCCGTAGCGGTGAGGCAGCACCGATGATGGCGGGAGGGGGAGAAACCGTTGTGGCATCAGCCCCAACCGCAGCTCCGGCGGCGGCAACCGTAGCCCCGGCAGCAACCACTGCTCCTGCGGCCCCGGTTCCAACGGCAGCAGCGGCAGCAGCGGCTCCAACGGCAGCTCCTGCGGCCCCGGCAACGGCAGCGGCTAGCGGAGCTGTCCCACAAAATAGCACTCCTTCTGACTCAGCGACCGCTGCGCCAGCACCAGCGGCGGCTCAACCTGCCTCGCCTGCCAGCGGTGCCTACCCGCCAGCGGTGGGGGCAGCCGCAACCCCGGCCACCGGGTTCCAGTTTGGTGAACCGACGGCAGCCGCAGCAGCCAGCCAGCCCACCCCAGCAGCAGGCACGGGGGGCGCACCTGCTCCCGCAGGCGGGCAAGCTCCGTCAACGGGCCAGGCAGCAGCCACGCCAGACGTAGCGCTGGCACAAACGGAACAGCCCAACCAGACGACACAGATCATCATCGGGGCGCTCGTAGCAATTGTTGGGATTGGATTGGGGATGTGGCTAGGGCGCTGGCAGCGCAACCGGCGGCGGTGAAGGTTGGAGATGGTGGTTGGAGATTGGCGGTTGGAGATGAGCATGTAAAACGTAAAATTGTACTGAATTACGCAGTACGCCTCACGTTTCACGCCTCACGCCTTGCGCTCCGCCATCACATACAGCTGCACCGCCAGCAGGTGAGCATAGAGCAAGGCGCAGAGGGCCAGCCAGAGCAGCAGTAGCAGCACAAAGCCCTGGCCGGGAAAAACCATGTTCGCCAGCAGCGCCAGCAGCGCCACCAGCGCCGCAAAAGGCAGGTAGCCCACCAGCGAAGCCAGGCGAGCGGGCCAGTAGCGTCGCAGGCCCCTGGCGCTGAGGGCTTGCCGCAGCACCGCGCCGCTCAATGCATCCTCAATGCGCCCCTCGCTCACATACATCAGCCGGGCCACCGGCCCCACGCTGCCCAGCCACATGGCCAGCAGCAGCCCGCCAGCGGTTAAGCCAAATGCCATGCCGACCACCCGTAGCAGCGCCTCGTCCTGCAGGCTCGCCACCACCGTGGCTACACTGGCGCACAAAAACAGTAAGCCCAGCACCAGCAGCGGTAGCGCAAAGAAGAGGAAATCAAGCAGCAGGGCGAAGATGCCTAGCAGGTAGCGCGTGCCCCAGTCGAACCAGGGCGGCAGCGGCGTGGGGTAGCCCTTGCGGCTGTTGTCCAGGCTTTCCAGCACCAGGCCCGCCGCAAACGGGTAGCCAATAATGGTCAGCATCAGCGCGCCGCCAATGCCGATCTTCTTCCACCAATCGCGGTCACGGTGGATATTGCGCAAGGCGGAACGAAACATGCGAAGTTACGAGTGACGAGTGATGAGTGACGAGTGACGAGTGACGAGTGACGAGTGACGAATGACGAGTGACGTTGCCCGCCTTCAGCCTTCATCCTTCATCCTTGCTTTCAGTAGCTATAAAACTCGCTGCCAGGTTCATCGAACTTGCGCGGCTGGGGGGCGGCCTGCATGCGCAGGCGAAAATCGCTCCACAGCTCCTGTTCACGCTGTGCCGTTGCCTTGCGGCCAGCCTCCAGTGCCGTTCGCAACTGCTCGCTTATGCTTCCCCGCGTCTCCGTACCCGAACGGGGCGTCAGCACCAGCACGGCAGCCGCGCCCACCGCCGCCCCCACCACAAAACCAAGCAGGAATTGACCCATAACGACTCCTTATCATGTGGAGAGAACCGAGAATTCTATTCAGTTCTCAGTTGGCAGTTTGCAGTTTTCTCAACGCTTTCTACGGTCAACTGCCAACTGGAAACTGCCAACTGCATTCTGGCTTCGGTCTGCGGTCGCCAGCCAGCCTTGCTCACGCTTTCGTTTTCACCTCGTCCGTCACCCGCGCCAGGAACTCGTCTACCACGATTGCGCCCAGGTCTTCCCCGGCCCGTGTGCGCACGGCCACCGCATCAGCGGCCTGCTCTTTGTCGCCGATTATAAGCATGTAGGGCACCTTCTGCAACTGGGCCTTGCGGATTTTGGCTTGCATGCGGTCTTTAGCTTGATCCAGCTCCACCCGCAGGCCTGCCGCTTCTAGCCGCCGCTTCACCGCATGGGCATACTCCACGTGGCGGTCGGTAATCGGAATGATCACCGCCTGCACCGGAGCCAGCCAGACCGGGAAGGCCCCGGCGAAATGCTCAATCAGCACGCCGAGGAAGCGCTCCGTGGTGCCTGTCACGGCCCGATGCAGCACCACCGGCGTGTGGGTCGCGCCGTCTTCGCCGATGTATTCGCAACCCAGCCGCGAAGGCTGAATGAAGTCCACCTGGATTGTAGACAGCTGCCATTCCCGCCCCAGCACGTCACGGGCCATAAAATCGGCCTTGGGGCCGTAGAAGGCCGCCTCGCCCTCTTCGGCAAAATAGGCCACATTGTTCAGTTCCAGGGCATTGCGCAGCGCCGCTGTAGCCTGTTCCCACTTCTCGTCATCGGCCACGAACTTGCCGCCGCTGCCCCGCAACGAGAGCCGCACCTTGTAATCGCTGAACTGATACGTTTGCAGCACCTCGCGGATCAGTTGCAGCGCCAGCGAGAACTCCTGCTCAATCTGATCCGGCGTGCAGAAGATGTGACAATCGTCCTGCGTCAGCGCCCGCACCCGCGTGAGTCCGTTCAACGCGCCGCTGTCTTCGTAGCGGTAGAGCGTGGCGAACTCGGCAAAGCGCATGGGCAGGTCGCGGTAGCTGATCACGCCCATCTGCTTGTAGAGCGTCATGTGGCTGGGGCAGTTCATCGGCTTGAGCCGAAACACCAGGTCGTCGCTCTCCACCATCGGCGGAAACATCGACTCCTTGTAGTTGTCGTAGTGACCGGATTTATGGTAGAGACTCTCCTTCACCACGTTGCCCGTCCAGACATGCTGGTAGCCGTAGCGCGTCTGCGTGTCGCGCACATAGCTCTCCATCAGGTGGCGCAACATCTCGCCTTTGGGCGTGAAGAGCGGCAGCCCCGGCCCCACATCTTCCGAGAAATAGAACAGCCCCAGTTCCTTGCCCAGCCGTCGGTGGTCGCGCCGTTTGGCTTCTTCCAGCTGGTGTAGATAAGCTTCTAGCTCGGCTTTGCTCTTCCAGGCCGTGCCGTAGATGCGCTGAAGCTGGCGGTTCTTCTCGTCGCCGCGCCAGTAGGCCCCGGCAATGCTCATCAGCTTAAAGCCGTCGGGCGGGATTTTGCCGGTGTGTTCCACATGGGGGCCACGGCACAAATCTTCAAACGTGTCCTGGCGATAGGTTGAAATCACGGTGTCGCCGTGGGCCGTTTCGCCATACTCATCCAGGCCCTGGGCCAGGCCAGCAATCAGCTCCAGCTTGTAGGGTTGATCCTTGAAGATGTCGCGAGCCTCATTGGCGCTCACCTCGCGCCGCACGAAGGGAAACCTGCCGCCAATAATTTTGCGCATCCCCGCCTCAATCGCGCTGAGGTCATCCGGCGACAGGGCACGGGGCAGGTCAAAATCGTAATAAAAGCCGTTTTCGATGGGTGGGCCAATTGCCACCTTGCCATCGGGAAACAGTTGCAGCACGGCTTGAGCCATCACATGGGCCGCCGAATGGCGTAGGCGGTAGTACGGGTCGCTTTCTGGTTCTACAGGCATGATACACCTCAACTATATTTAGGGGTTAAAGGTTAGGGGTTATGCTCTATGATTCGCATTGCACGCAGCTTTTAACCCTTAACCCTTAACCCTTAACCCTTAACCTCACTCAATCGTCGCCACAATTTTGCCCTGCTCAATTCGCACGTCGCGCACGGTTTGCCCGCCTTGCACCAGCAGGGCGTTCACCTGCTCCTCCAGCGCCTGCGACACCTCCTCCGCCGAGACTACCAGGCCCAGCGCCCCATCAAGCTGGGGGTTAACGAGGACGATGCGCCCGTCTTTCACCGCTAGCCCCGAACGGGCCGTGCTGGTGATGCCCACAATCATCAAATCGGCCTGAATCTCGCCCGGAACGAAGCGCACCACCGCCCCTTCCAGCGGTTCCAGCGCCTGGGGGTTGGCGGCAATATAATCATTAATCTGCTTGTCGGTTACGGCCACCTCACCCCTGGGTAGGGCTGCCACCACCGTTGGCAAACGGGCCGTCTGAGTCCCTATCACCGTTGGCAAGCGGCTGATCGCATCACCTGCCGCCGTAGGCGCAAGCGTGGGAAATGGCAAGGGCGTGCTAGTGGTGGGCTGGTTCGGTGTGGATGCACCGCCCGGCGGGGCCAACTCGCGCCCCACTAGCTGGCCCACCACGGCGCTGATTTGTGGCCGAATCAGCGTCACATACAGCAGCACCAGCAACGCCAGCACAATGCCCACACGCAGCAGCATGCTCAGGCAAGAAGGTTGTTTACGCGGCTCACGCACCCGCTGACGGTAACTCATGCACATCTCCAGAAAACAAAAAACCCCGCCCCACATGGGACGAAGGTTGCTTCGTGGTTCCACCCAAGTTCAGATTTTAGATTTTAGATTTTAGATTTTAGATTGGAGGAGAAATAGACTTCCCCACAATCTGCAATCTACAATCTACAATCTGCAATCGCTTGTGAGCGCTATAACGGGCGCGGCCCGCGCTTCCATACTGGCCTGGTGGCGTTGGGGAAGCGGCTCCGAGGTGGTTTTGGCCTGGCTCCATGCCGGGTGGCTCTCAGTCAGCGGCGCACCCTCCCTGGCGGCGGTAGCCGGGCTACTCGTCCTCGTCATCGCACATCTTGAACTGTACGTGTACTGGCCCCGATCATACCACGCCACTGAGCAAGGCGCAAGTCCGCCATTGGGCTGAGAACCAAGAACCGAGAACCGCTATGCGTGAAACGTGAGCCAGACAGCGGTCGGCGGTCGGCGGTCAGGATAACCCCTAACCCCTAACCCATATGAACAATTTGCAATATTTCCAAAACTCGCTATACTAGCCGCCATCGTCCCCTGCATGTGGAGTGTTACCTCAGCCCCAGGGAAGGACTCACGGGCCAACGCCAGCACCGTTTCCCCTTGCCACGAACCAATTTCAAGCACCACCGCCCCGCCGGGCCGCAGGTAGCGTGGTGCTTGCCCCAGCAGCCGCCGGTAGAGCGCAATGCCCTGTGGTTCGCCGCCGTCCAGTGCCAGGTGTGGCTCGTGCCGCCGCACGCCCTCATCCACCTCGGCCAGCACGGTGTAGGGCGGGTTGCTCACCAGCAGGTCAACCGGCTTCGGCAATGCCTCGCACAGGTCGCCATGCAGCAGCGTGACGCGCTGGTGTAGCCCGTGCCGGGCTACGTTGGCCAGCGCCACCGCCAGCGCTTCCGCCGAAATGTCGGTGGCGTAGACCTGGGCCTGCGGCACATGCAGCGCCAGCGCCACCGCAATCGCCCCGCTGCCCGTGCCAATATCGGCAATCGTTAAGGTTTCACCGCCGAGGACGCTGAGAGCGCCGAGGTTTTTAGAATCAACGCGGAGACGAGTAGGATCTTCTGCAAAAGAGTCTTTTGTGCCCTTTGTGCCTTTGTGGTGAATATGTGTGTCTCTGCGGTGAATGATGCTGAGGGCTACATCTATCAGCAGTTCGGTTTCGGGCCGTGGCACCAGCACCCGCCCATCTACATGAAAAAGCAACCCGTAGAACTCCCGCTCGCCGGTGAGGTAGGCCACTGGCTCCAGGTTGGCCCGCCGCTCCACCAGCGCCTCATAGGCCGCAACCTGGGCCACATCTGGCGTGTGAGTCCCTTCTGCTAGCAGCCGGGCGCGGGGCCAGCCAAGCACATGGGCCAGCAGCAGTTCGGCATCGAGCCGGGGCGTGGCGCTGCTGGGCTGCAACCTGGCGCTGGCCTGGGCAAGGAGTTGTCTGATAGATTGCTGAGGCATCGTCATTATCATACCAGCTTGCTTCAAGCAGGAATTCACCCGGCGGCGCTTCACATCTGGAATGCATTATTCTATATTATAGCCAAATGCCGTAAGTTATGCAGAAGGAGGAGTGCGATGTGGCGATGGAGACCCTGGCTCGTGCGCCTGGTGTTGGCTGCGCTGGCGCTGACGCTGGTTCCTGCGGCACAGGCGGCCCCGAACGTCAGCGTATCTGTGCCATCTTCTGTTTCTGGTTTGCACACCGATGGCACGTTTCTCGTCTGGACTGACCCCGCAACAAACAGTATTCGTGCGCGCCGTGTGGCTAGTGACTTGACTGAGGAGTGGCTTGTCACTACGCAGGCGCAGGTTAATGACGGGGCGAGCGCCGTAGCGACCCATAATGGCGTGGTGGCATGGTTTGAAGGGCAGAACGGGCAGCGCGTACTCAAGGCGCAAAGCCTGGTTGGACAGACGACCAGCGTTGTCGCCGAAGGGGCATCTATCTATGGTGTCAGCCTCAACACCGACCGTGTGACATGGTGGGAGCAGCTCCCCATCCCCGGTAATGCTGTGTTGTGGGGCAAACGCTGGTTCACTGGTGAGGCCCCGCAGCGTCTCGCTGAGCAACCGTTTACGCCCTATCCCAAGAGCAGAACGCTGGCCAGCGAAAACTGGATCGCCTGGGCGGTCGTGCGTAACGTGATGAAGCAAACCTATTTCTGGGATCTCTATCTGCTGCCTGCAAGCGGGGGGCAGCCGCGCCTGGTGGCCGACCTGGGTACCAAAGCACTTTTTGATCTTACGGCTGATCGGCTCTCGTATATTGACAGCGGGGGCATGCTGGTGGTGCAAAACCTGGCAACCAATACGGTCACAACCAGTGGCCCACACTGTTCGTCTCAACCCGGCCCTTCAGGCAATTCCACCAGCTGCGCCGAGATCAGTAGTTTGTCCAGCACATGGGACTTTGTCTACTGGATTAAAAACGGCGATCTGTGGGTCTACCATCCAGCCACCAACAGCGCCTATCTGACCGTTGCTGGTATCTTGCGCAAGGGCAATGCAACGGCCAATGCAGCGCTGGCGGCGCGGGGGCAATTTGTAGCCTGGCTCTCCGCTGACACGCCCACCAGCCAGCGTCTCAACATCAGTCTGGTTGAGCAGACGTTGCCCACGGCCCCGCTCGCCGCCGACGATCCTCGGCGTCAGGGGCGCGGTTTCTTTGTAGAAACTGGGCACAGTCTGGGGGGAGCCTTCCAACGCTTCTGGGGGCGCAACGGTGGCACGCCCGTTTTCGGGTTCGCCCTGACCGAGGAGTTTCTTCAGGGCATTCCGGGCGAGGGACAGACCTACACCGTGCAGATTCTTGAACGGCAGCGCTTCGAGTATCACCCGGAACATGCGGGCACACCCTACGAGGTGCAGCTGGGTCGCCTGGGTGCGGAGGCGCTGGCCCGCCAGGGCATTGACTGGCAGACCTTGCCCAAAGCCGACCCGCGTAGTGCGCACTACTATGCTCAAACCGGCCAGGCGATTGCGCCGGAGTTCTGGCAGCACTGGCGCATGCATGGGCTGGAGTTGGGCGACCGTGGCGTGAGCGAGCGCGAGGCGTTGGCCCTGTGGGGCTACCCCATTAGCCCGCTGATGGAGATGCCAGGCCCTGACGGCAAACCGATCAAGATGCAGGTGTTCGAGCGGGCGCGGCTGGAATACCATCCGGCGAACCCCGATCCCTACAAGGTGTTAGGGGGCCGCCTCGCTGCCGACTGGCTCAACCAGATCGGTTGGAAGTAAGCGACCGGAGACCGAAGCCAGGCAATCTCTGCCTCGTGCTTCGGTCTTCGCTCTTTAGCCTCGCTCTGTTCCTGGGTCTACAACGTCAAGACCGGCTTTGTCATAATCTTACCATTCGACATGGTGTTCCACCGAAGACCTCTCACTCCGTTCGAGGTGACAACGCGATGCATTGCACGCACGCTTCGTATACAAACGACGCAATCGAGTAATTATCAATCATCTGAACCCGGTCTCCGGTCGCCGGTCGGCCATCAGGCTAATCGTCAATCGTCAATCCGCCTGCCCTGAGGCCCCCTGAGTGTATCGAAGGGCTTGTCGAAGGGTCAATCGTCAATCCTGAATGGCCTGGCCCCCGGTCTTCGGTCTCCCGTCCCCGGTCAGTGTGCGTCCGGCCCCGGTCTCTGGTCGTGCGAGTCACTCTTGGCAATCTAAAATCTAAAATCCAAAATGGCTCAGTCAATCCGCCGTTCGCTAAAATCGCGCCCGTCGAAGGAAAGCAGCCGCTTCTTCTCGTCAACGACTGTTTCCAGATGAATGGGGCGTGTCCAGATTTTGTGCAGGTTGCGCATGGTGTCGCGGGCGTAGTCCATTTTCAGGTCAACCCCCTCGTGGCGGTGCCGCAAATACATTTCGCCCCGGTTGTTGTAGTTGCCGTCTTCGACGTAGATAAACGGCTGGCCAAAGTTCGTCAGTCGGAACAGCAGCTTCTCCTTAATCTCCTTAAACTCGCGGCTGGCGATCTCGTAGAAGTCGGTGTCGCGGTTGTAGCGGAAGGTAAAAAGTTTCTGCTCCAGCACAAACTCCGGCGTCAGGAACTCGTCAATAAAGGTCACGTCATTGTAGAGGCGGCGCACCTCGAAAATCTTCTGGCGGCCCAGGCCAAGCTGCTTGTCCCAGTTGCGCTTGGCAGCAATGTCGTCGCACTCTTCGTATTCCTTGCCAAACTTGCCCTTGTTCCAGCGATCCTCCACATCCCGCAGCAGCTCCAGGCCGATTTTGTAGGGGTTAAGCCGCCCGCTGCCGGTGGCAACCACGCCGCTATGCAGGTCGGCAAAGCTGATAATGTCGGCGGCGCTGGCGGCCTTCTGGGTCATAATGGTGGAGTGCCAGAAGCTGTTGTGATTGATAAAGCCCTGGGCGGCGTAGCGGTGCGTTGCTTCCACCGACACGTCGTAAACATCAGCCCGCCCCCGCTCGATGGACACCACCTCGTCCGTCCAGTTCTCGGCCTTGAACCACTGACGGTTCTCCACATAGCTATGCAGCGCCGCCTGCTTACGGGCCAGGCCAAAGCCAATCTGCGCGGCGAACACGGCTGCTGATTTGCCAAACGTTTGCACCTGCCAGCAGTTGTCGCTCCCAAGGCGACGGGTGGAGAGAATGCCGAAGTTGAGCAGCAGCAGCTGCACTACCTCGCTCAGCCGGTCGCTGGCGGTGGAAAAGATGATGCCAGCCTCGCCCGCGTAGCCGTCGCAGTCGTAGAGCGCCCGCAGAAAGGCGGCAACCACATGCTTCGGCGAGCGCAGAATTGCCTGGGGCACTTCTTTCACCTGGGCTGCAACGCCCATTTTTAAACCGAGGTGGGCCAGAAAATCGGTCACGTCCTGCGATGAGAAGTTCGCCCGGCAGCGCCCGCCATCCCAGCGCTGGTGCGTAGTGAGTCCAAACAGCTCCGTCACCAGCTGGGCGAAGTGTTGTATCTGGCTCTCGTCGCCGCTGGTCAGGCCGATGGTGCGTTTCACCGTGCTGATATGCCCGTCGCCAATCAGGTAGCCAAGCAACGCGGCCAGCGACTCATCAACCACGGTCGGTACCCGAATGGCAGTGCGGCGATCAGCAATGTTGCCGAGGGTGGCAATGCCGGTTTCGTATTCAGCCACCATCGGGGCCAGCCGTTGGCTGTGCCGCCCGCGCACGCCGTCGCGGTAGCGGATGACGGTTTCAATGTCAACCTGAGCCGTGTTGGCAATCATTTGCAACGTCACCCGGCGCTGGGGCTGCCAGGTGAGCTGTACTGGCTCCTGCGCCCACAGGTTCTGCCCACCAGCGATTTGTACCCGTTCGCCGGTCGTCAGTTCATCTAGCCGTCGCCAGGTGCCGTCGGGCAACAGCAGCCGGTGGTTCACCGACCCTTCCAGCGTCAGCCCCCGACGGGTGCGGACGCGCACGGTTTCGTAGTTGCGGAAGCTGGCCCAATCGTAGATCTGGCGCGTGGTTTCACCATCCGCTACATGCACCGCCGCCCGTTCCTCCACCACCTCACGCATGGTCAGGAAGCCCCGTTCGGTAGGCACCAGACTATCGGCAACGACGCAGGCCCAGCCTTCGTTGATGATCTTGGTCATGCCCTGGGGCGCGAAGTAGTAGGCCTCGTCGCGCACAATCTCCAGCACGGTGTGCTGCCAGCGGTCAAGCGGGGCGTAGTTCAGCAAAAAGAGCAGAATGTCCTTCTGTGGGTTTTCGGGGAAGCGGCGCTGTTTCTGCCGTTCGGCCTCGGCCCGCTTGCGCTGCTGCTCCAGAAACTCTGGCGGGTTGATGTAGTCGCGCATGTAGTCGCGCTCAACCTTCAGCCCCTCAACTTCAATCGGGTTGTCCTCGCCCACCACCGGCTGGTAGGTCTGCGCTTCCGGGCGCTTAATGTAGGGCGCGTGGTAGTCAATCAGGTTTTCTAGCGAGAGGCAGGTGTCAATAAAATCTTCCACCTGCTCGTAACCGTAGCGGTCAATCAGCTTCTGAATGCGGGTGGAGTGGTTGGCCATTTCATCCAACATTTTGCGGTTGGTGTGGGCAAACCACATGTTATTTTTGAAGAAATCCACATGGCCAGTAACATGGGCCATCACCATCTTTTGGGCCTGGAACTCGTTGCCTTCCAGCAGATAGGCATACGAAGGGTTGGTGTTGATCACCATCTCCAGAATGGTGCTGCCCTGCCAGACATGGCCCTTCATCAACTGGTCGAACTCCATACCGAAACGCCAGTGGGGATAACGGGTGGGAAAGCCGCCCATTGCCGCCGTTTCGTAGAGCGTGCGGTAGTCCAGCACTTCGTAGATGATGGGGAAGAAATCTAGACCGTAGTCTTTCGCGTAGGCCTCGATTTCTTCCCATGCAGCCTGGAGATCGGGTGGAAGTCGTGTACTCTTCATAGGGTTATTTGGTATTGCCAGCTTTCAGCACAAGCGCCTGAGTGACAAGGATTATTGATTACTCACCTAAAACCACAAAGTGATACGAACGTACCTGACTCAATGAGAATAAAACTTTGTGCCTTTGTGCGAGCCATTCCGAAAAACTCACCAGTAGAGCCGCA
>JALONX010000304.1 GCA_025454695.1 Chloroflexaceae bacterium | reverse complement strand
TCCACCACACTCAGCGCTGTGACTGCCTATCTGGGCGGCCTGCTGCCAGGGGCCGATGTGCTGTGGCAAATCCTCAACTTTCTGGTCGCCTTTGCCATCACCACCGGGCTGTTTGCCGCCATCTACAAGCTGCTACCCGACGCCGAGATTGCATGGAGCGATGTCTGGATCGGCGCAGTGGTGACGGCGCTGCTATTCAGCATCGGGCGCTTTCTGCTGGGGCTGTACCTGAGCAACGGCAGCACCACCTCGGTGTATGGCGCTGCTGGCTCGTTTGCCGTGCTGCTGCTGTGGGTCTACTACTCGGCCCAGATTCTCTTTTTCGGGGCCGAATTTACCCAGGTGTATGCCAACCGCTACGGCTCACATATTGTACCGACCACCGCCGCCGACACACCTGCCAGCGCGGCCCCTGAGTCCGAACAAGCAGTAGCGGCTACTGCTCCAGCGCCAGAAGAAGCAAAACCGCGCAAGCAGGCCGGGCTTCTGGGCGGATTTCTTGCCGGGCTGCTGATGGGCCGCCGCCGCCGCGCGAAGTATGGTGTTGAGAAGGCGAGAGAACAATAGTTTCTCGTCGGGCTGCTGGTGGGTCGCGCTCCTGAGTTTTATGCGCCCTCCTTCTCAAAGATATCGCTGGCACACATATTGCTCTATCTATAGAATAATACGCTGGCACACATGTTGCTATGGCGTAGCCACGCTTATGCTACCGACGTGTCGGGTTTGCGGCGAATACGTTCTTTTTCTTCCAACAAAAAGTGAGTATACTTTAGCTGTTCTGTCCTGCTGAGGAGGCTATAATGGTACATATGGGTATGGGGATGGATCTGTTGCCGCAGCAACAGATGAAGGCGTCGCCAGCATTAATCGCATTAAACAACATGCTGGTGCTTTCCACCACCGAACTTCAAGAGCTGGTGCAACGCGAACTCGAAGAAAACCCTGCCCTTGATCAAGCTGAAAATAGCAGCGATGGCCTGTGTGAAACCTGTGGCCGTCCCCTGACCGAAGGCATTTGCCTGGCTTGTTTACACGATGGCATTCGCCTTTCTGATGGTGATTCTGGTCAGCGATTGAGTAATCCCGACGACGAATTTGACCCACTGCTGGCCGTGGCCGCGCCCATTTCGCTTCAAGAAACCCTCCAGCGCGATTTGCATATTGCCTTGCCGCCCAGTGAACATTTAATTGCTGATTTTCTGATTGGTTCACTCGATGAGCAAGGCTTTCTCGATTGCAGTGTGGAGGAAGCCGCCGACATTTTACAGGTTGAGGTTGCGCGGGTCGAAGCGGTGTTAGAAAAGCTCCAGGAGCTTGGCCCACCTGGAGTGGGTGCCCGCAACATTCAGGAATGTCTGCTGATTCAACTTGAGCGGCTCGAACGCACCGGTGTCACCCATCCCCTTATCCGCCGCATTGTAACCAGCTACTGGATCGATTTTGGCGAACACCGCTACAGTGAAATCGCCCGCTCGCTCGGTGTGAGCTACGACGATATTGTGGGTGTGCGCGACTTTATGCGCCAGCACCTGCGGCCCTTCCCACTGAAAAAAGCCGACGAAGATGGCGGCAGTGCCAATGTTTCGTTTCTCATCCCCGATGTTGTTATCAGCGACGACGGCCACAAGCTAGTGGTGGAAGTGGTTGAATCGAAGCGCTACTCCTTGCGGCTTAACCCGCTTTATCAGGAACTGATGCAGCAGGTGGCCCAGGGCCAGCAAGAGGTAAGCAATTCCGACTCGGAACACCTGAGTACGTTTGTCTCGCGGGCGCGGCTGTTTCTCACCAACATGCGTCAGCGCCGCGAAACCATTCGTCGCATTGGCGAATATCTGCTGGTACGACAGGAAGCCTTTCTCCGCAATGGCATTCGGCACCTGGCCCCGCTCACGCGGGCCGAAGTTGCCGACGCGATTGGCGTGCATGAGTCCACCGTAAGCCGGGCCACTGCTAACAAGTATGTGCAGCTACCGAACCGTGAGATCATTCCCTTCAGCCACTTTTTCAGCGCCTCGCTCTCGGTCAAGGATGTGATTCAAGAGTTGATCGCGGGCGAAAGCACCCCCCTCACCGACGAGCAGATCGTGGACATCCTGCGCGACAAAGGCTTCCAGCTGGCCCGCCGCACCGTGGCCAAATACCGGGGTCAACTGGGTATTCTCCCCTCTAACGTGCGCTGATTTTTGCCACAGAGGACACAGAGAACACACAAAAAACACGAGTCGTGGAGCGAGTTTGCTCTACGGCTCGTGTTCGTCATGCATGTGGCTCAAGGTGCAGTCAAGGCAAGAGCACCAGATTGTGCATTCTCTCTGTGTTCTCTGTGCCCTCTGTGGCACATTTGCGTTTCCCTATGTGGCAACCTATTGCTCGCGGGCGAGCACGGTGAGGCCCCAGGTGATGCCAGCGGCAGCCACCACATGCATCAGGTTAAGCGTAATAGCCATGGCCAGCGGCGCATCGGGCAGCATCACAAAGGGCTGGGCGAAGGAAAGCACCAGCACCACGGCAGCGATGATACGGAAGATGGTGACCGGGCGGCGGGTGAAACGCACCAGCAACGCAAACAGCAGCGTCGCCACAATCGTGGGCATCAGCGTTGCCGCAATCACCGGCACAAAGGTGACTGGTTGGTTAGCAGGCTGCACCAGCACCGTCTGCGGGATGAAGCCCAGCGGCGCGGCGATGAAGTAGAGCGCCAGGTTCACCACCACGGCAGCCAGCCCACCCAACGGCCCGGCCCACCAGAGGCGGCGAAACGAGACCCGTTCGGCCTGTGGGGTTGCAGCAGTTGACACCATGGAAACCTCCTTTTTGTTAGGCTACAAGAATCTAGGTACCTAGCGATAAACAAAAAAAATTAGTCGCACCTGTCGGGTAGTTCACGCCCATCGCCAACATTGGCCAGCATGCGTTCCAGCCAGTCGTTGAGAAGGGCCAGCTCAGCGGGCGAAAAGCCCTGCAACAGACTGCTTTCAATATGTCGGGCCACTGCCGCCATGGTAGCATCCAAGGCCCAGCCTGCATCAGTTACATACAGCTGCTTCACTCGCCCGTCCTCCGGGCTGACCTGCCGCGCCAGCAAGCGCCGCTCCACAAGTCCGTCTACAATCCCCGTCAGCGTGGGCGACGTGATGCCCAGCCGCTCTTGCAACACCCGCTGCTCCATGCCATTCTGCTGGCATACATGGCGCATCACTTCAGACTGAGCCTGAGTCAGGTTGTGTGCATCTAGCGCCACATCAAATGCCCGCCGAATGGCAAGGTTGAGGCGTCTCAGCGTTGAACTCAGGTTGTCGCCGCAGGGTATATCACTCATAATATTCTCTAGCTTCCTAGAGAATACCATAGCGGTTGAAGATTGTCAATTCATATACAAACACCATCCGGGGGCCAATCTTTCTACTCACCGCCGAGGACGCCGAGCGACACATAAAACCTGCGCTCCCTCTGCGCCCTCCGCGGTGAAACTGCCTTCACGAATGCCCTTCCTGGGGTGCGGTGGGCGCAACTGCCGTGTCGCCGCCCACTTGATTCTCAACTTCTTCCCGGGCTGCTTCGGCCAGTTTGCCCAACAGCCGCAGTGCCGCCGCCGCCACTCGCTGGGCCGTAAAGCCAAAGCGCTGCATCACCTCCTCGCCCGGTGCCGATGCGCCAAAGCTGGTGATGCCGATACACACGCCCTCGCTCCCGGCGTAGCGTTCCCAACCCTGCGTCGCGCCCGCCTCCACCGTCACCCGCTTGCGCATAGCAGCGGGCAACACCGACTCACGGTAGGCTGATTCCTGGGCTTCAAACAGTTCCCAGCTGGGCATGCTCACCACCCGCGCCCCCACGCCATACTGGGCCAGCCGCTCGCGGGCTTCCAGGCACAGCGCCACCTCCGAGCCACTACCAATCAGGATCACCTCGGGCGACGCATCATCGCGCAGGATGTAGGCTCCACGAGCGACGTGGCCATCAACAGCAGCACTGCGATCTAGAATCGGCAGGTTCTGACGGCTGAGGGCCAGCACCGTCGGGCCATTCTGTTCCAGGGCAGCAGCCCAGGCCTCCGCCGTCTCGTTAGCATCAGCCGGGCGAATGACGACAAGGTTAGGGATGGCCCGCAGCCCGGCCAGTTGCTCAATCGGCTCGTGGGTGGGGCCATCTTCGCCCACCGCAATGCTGTCGTGGGTGAAGATGTAGATGGCGGGCAGGTGCATCAGTGCCCCCAGCCGCATGGCCGGTTTCATGTAATCGGAGAAGATTAGAAAGGTGGCACTGTAGGGCCGCACGCCGCCGTGGGCCGCCATACCGTTCACCGCCGCCCCCATCGCATGTTCGCGCACGCCGAAGTGGATGTTGCGCCCGCTGTAGCCCCAACCGCCGCCGGTTGCGCCCTGCACGCCGTCCGCTTGCAATGTGGGCGACTGGAAATCGCCGCCGTTTTTGATCGCCGTGTTGGTGGAAGGGTTCAGGTCGGCTGAGCCACCGATGAGATTGGGAATGGCCCCCGCTAGCGCGTTCAGCACCTGCCCCCCGGCACTGCGGGTAGCAATCGGCTTATCGCCCGGCGACCATTGGGGCAGCCCGCTGTGCCAGCCGGGTGGCAGCTCGCCCGCTAGCATGCGCCGCAGTTCGTCGGCCTCGGCGGGGTAGTCCTGGGCATAGGACTCAACCCGCTCCTGCCATGTGCCCTGGGCCTGCGCACCAGTGGCCAGGGCCTGGCGGAAGTGCTGCACCGCCTCGTCGGGCAAGAAAAAGGGCTGATCGGTGGGCCAGCCCAGCTGTTCCTTCGTCGCCCGCACCTCGTCGGTTCCCAACGGAGAGCCGTGTGCGCCAAAGGTTCCCGCCTTCTTCGGGCTACCATAGCCGATCTGGGTGTGAACCAGGATGAGCGAGGGCCGTTCCGTTTCTGCCTGGGCCGCCGTGATCGCATGATCAATGGCGTCAAGATCGTTGCCGTCGGCCACATCCAACGTGTGCCAGCCATAAGCCGCAAAGCGCATGGCTACATCTTCACTAAAACTCAAATTGGTGGTTCCCGCCAGCGAAATGCGGTTGTCGTCATAGAGGTAGATCAGCTTGCCGAGCCGCAGGTGGCCCGCCAGCGCTGCCGCTTCAGCCGCAATGCCCTCCATCAAGTCGCCATCGGAAACTATCGCATAGGTGTAGTGACTCACAATCTCGTGGCCGGGGCGATTGAAGCGGGCCGCCAGCCAGCGTTCAGCCATAGCCATGCCCACGCCGTTGCCAAAGCCCTGGCCCAGCGGCCCGGTTGTCACCTCCACACCGGGGGTGTGGTTGCGCTCCGGGTGGCCGGGGGTGGCGCTGCCCCACTGGCGAAAGCGCTTGATCTGCTCCAGCGGCAAATCGTAGCCAGTGAGATGGAGCAGGCTGTAGAGCAGCATCGAGCCGTGGCCTGCCGAGAGGATGAAACGATCGCGGTCAGGCCAGTGGGGATCGGCGGGGTTATGTTTGAGAAAGCGTGTCCAGAGCACGTAGGCCATGGCCGCCGCGCCCATGGGCATGCCCGGGTGGCCGCTGTTGGCCTGCTGCACGGCGTCTATCGAAAACATGCGAATGGTGTTGATACACAGGTCGTCCAGGGTCTGGGTTTCAGTGGTCATCGAGTCTCCTTTGGGGATTGCAGATTGTTCGCTTTAGCAGCGTTGTAGCAGAAAATATACCTGAGGATGGTTTATTAGAGTTGTCTACGCGGCGGGCGATAGGGGGCTGCCGCGCCCCTGCACCCGGCCCAAAGGGGCCATGTCCCAATACCTTTATTTTCCACTATTTTGTTGGTATCGCCTACGCGGCAGGCGGGTAGGGGCCAGCCCCTACCAACCCCGCTGGGGCCTGACGCCCCAGACCCCCGCAGGTGCGTTCAGTCGCTGCGACACGTCAGGTGGCGGATGCCTACGCTGTACCCAAAAGGGTGGGGTTGTTGTTTGCGGGCGCTGCGCCCCGCATCCCGCCCAAAGGGGCGTTTGCCCCTCTGGACTCCCCACCAGGGGCGACGCCCCTTGGAACCCCAAAAGTAGGTGGGTCATCAAATGGAAGTGTTGTGGTGCATGCCTCCGGGCTTTCCGATCTTGTTTATTCCAGAACGCTGTTGGTCGTGTTAACTGAACAACAGCAACTGGCCCCAATCTCATGGGTGTAGGCGAGGCATGCGCCATTTATGTGTCGCTACGTCAGGTGTCCCATGCGGGGGTTTAGGGCGTCAGGCCCCAACGGGGTTGGTAGGGGCTGGCCCCTACCCGCCCGCCGCGCAGGCGAAACATATGTCATCTATGAGGAGTTTTGTGAGCTAGCCCCCAACCGCCCGCCGCGTAGGCGCACCAAACAACGTCGTGCGGTAGACGTGGATGAAGCCGGTGTAAGGGGGCGCGGTAGCCCTGCACAGGGTAATTTACCCTGATGCACAGGGAAAACTTCCCCTTTGTGGCACGCACCCTGCTACCTTTTTGTATGAAATGTCAGAGCAATTACGCACTCTGGCAACATTCCATCGGTTGAAGCGAGTAAATCAGCGGTGGCATGGGCCACCAGCGCAGCAAAAGGAGACCGCATGTTCCTCCACACCAGACAGTTGCAGTACACCGCCAAGCCCAGCCAGCCCGACCCAATCTACGCCCGCAAGTTGCAGGAAATCCTCGGCGGCCAGTTCGGCGAGATCAGTGTGATGTTGCAGTACCTCTTCCAGGGCTGGAACTGCCACGGCCCCGCAAAATACCGTGATATGCTGCTCTCCATCGGCACCGAAGAGATTGGCCATGTGGAAATGCTGGCGACCATGATCGCCCAGCTCCTCGACAAAGCTCCCGTTTCGGCCCAGGAAGCAGCCGTGGCCCAGAACCCGGTTGTCGCCGCAGTGATGGGCGGGATGGATCCGCAACACGCCATTGTGTCGGGCCTGGGGGCTACCCCCAACGACAGCAACGGGTTTCCCTGGACGGCCCGCTACATCGTGGCCAGTGGCAACCTGCTGGCCGACTTCCGCGCCAACCTCAACGCCGAGTCGCAGGGCCGCTTGCAAGCGGTGCGGTTGTATGAAATGACCGA
>JALONX010000303.1 GCA_025454695.1 Chloroflexaceae bacterium | reverse complement strand
CGCTCATCGCCCTGCGCCACCTCGATCGAGCGGTGCTGTTTGCGAAATTAGGCGACAGAGCGGGCGAACTGGCGGCACTCAAGGCAGCGCTGGCAGCACAGCCCGACCCGGCACTGGCTACAGTTATTCGTGAACTGGAAGGCTGAAAAACATCACATGGTGCATCGGCTTGAGATTAGACATTACGAGTTTGCCTATGAAATTCCAGCGCGGCAGTTTTCTGGCGTCAGTCAGCAAGCCGACTTCCTGATTGACGGTGAGCCGTTGGGGCAGCGGCTGGGCCTCTGGGCGGGGCGGCCCTGGTTTGGGCGCACCCGCTTTGAAGGCAGCAACGAACAGATTGACTATTTTGTGCAAGAATTGCTCGGTTTGCAACCGCCCCAGAACCAGTTTGGCACCAATCGCCTGGTGCTTTTTGGCTGTCATTGTGGCAGCGACTACTGTGGGATTGTGTCCTGTCGTGTCGTGCGGGATGGAAGCAGCATTTCGTGGCAAGATATTCGGTATGAAGACGACAATGACTCGCATCCGTATATTGCATTGCTCACATTTGATCGTGCTCAATACACCGCAGCGGTCAGCGCGTTTGTGGCACAGCTGCGCCATGTGACGAAGCCACTGCTATGACCATGCCACAACTGCGCGAACACACCCTGGCAGAGTTGAGCCGCATCAAGGTGCGCTACTTTGTGGTTGAAGCTAGAAACAAGCCGTTTTATCCTATTCTTGTTGTGCGCTACAGTGGTATCTACGCCTACGGCTCGGCGGGGAATAACGACGCCCAGTACATGTACGCTATGGCCAGCGCCGGGGTTGCCGCCTTCGCGCCGTGGGGCCTCATCCACGACTGTTCGGAACTGCGCTACGACTGGGGCGACCGGCTCGACAGCGTGTTTGGTGCCGGGCTAGATGATCTGGAAGGTGGCCTGGCTCTGGTCGTTGGGCCAGCCTGCGAAGAGGCTATCCGCACGCTGCTGCTGGGCCTCAACAGTAGCAAGCCGCTGGATTCGTTGGGCTGGGTTTTTCGCGATCTGGCGGCGGCGTGGGAGTTTGTTTCGGCCCGCTGATGAACCACAAATGCTACGATTCTTATGAACTCTTCCCGAAAAACGAAGGCACCAGTGCCCCTCCCTGTGCTGGTGGTGCAGGAGATTTACACCTCCTGGACGAAGGCCTCACGGGGTGGGGCGCAGGCGGCGGAGCGCAACCGCACGCCGGAGGCCATGCGGCTGCCGCTTGAGCTTGCCCAGGCTGACCCTATCCGGGTGTTCTACCATCAGGTGCGCTTTTTGGAACGCACCGGCTTCCAGCAGCCCCACGAGCGGGTTGCTGTGGATACGTTTGTCTACCCTGAATATGGTTGTACAACGGTTGAGCATTCAACTGATGCAGTGTGGTTAACGTATGCCTACAGTACAGCACGGGGCGGCGCACCAAACCGGGAACCCTCACCGTGGATGCAATGTGCCCACAGCATTGCACAGGGGAGCGAACCGGAACCACAACTTCGGCAGCGGCGGCTACGGGCACCGCTGGGGCACTGGGTGCAGGTGCGCGAGAATGGCCGGTTTGCGCCCGCCTGGGATGGCGACTGGTGGTATCAGAAGGTTGTGGTCAACGCGGGGCTGTTTGAGTCGCTCAGCGAAGGCCTGTTTACAGCAATCAGTCCATTGGAACAGTATAGCGCCATGGCGGATTTGTGGTGAGGCTTCATTGTGCTTGTGGGCGTTGCCTCCTGCATCCTGCTCAACCCACTCTGCAATCTGCAATCAGCCAATCTACAATCTACCCCCGCCCCGCCCGCCGGGCCAGCCGATAGCCCTGCCCGCGCACATTCTCAATCTGGCGCGGGTCGTTTTTGAGCTTGCCCCGCAGCCGCGACACCAGCACGTCGAGCCGGTTGGCGGCGCTGGCCCGTTCCTCGTCCGTCGCCACAGCCCGCCTGCCATAGAGCTGCACAATAATCTCATTCCGCTCCACAATCTCGCCGCCGCCCGCCGCCAGCAGCTCCAGCAGCCTGGTTTCCAGGTCGGTGAGTTCGGGCAGGTTGGGGAGGGCCGCCTCGCTCCCCACCACGGGCAGCGCGTCGCCCAGCTGCTCAAGCAGATAGTCGCGGAAGAAACCGGCAAACACCCGATAGCGGCCCTCCTCATACACCAGGTAACCCCGTTTGATCAGGCTGTGCAGGGCGCTAGCCGGGGGCCGGGCCGGGTAACGGCTCCCCTGCTTATCGGCACGGGCGAAATCGGCCAGAGTCTGCCGTTCCTCGTCGTTCAGGCGGTGCCGCCACAACACCGCGAACGAGTCGGCGAACTGCCGCCGCAGGTCAATCCGCAGGTAGGGCTGTTCATCGGGGGCAATCAAGTCGGCATCGGGGGTCGCGCTTCGCCGCCGCAGCCGGTTGAATAGGTCTTCACATGTGGCCCGGATCACGTCCGGGTGCAGTCCAGTGAGTTCGAGAATAAAGGCCACGTCGTTGTCGCTGAAACGAAACTGGCTGGTGGCCGCCTGCCAGGTGGGCGGTTCTAACACCAGGCGGCGGGCCTCCTCCGGCGAAAGGTAGGGCAGACTCACCATGTCCAGCTTTTCCAGCAGGTTAAAAAAGGGCGATTCGGCGATGTGGGCCGCAACCATCTCACTCAAGGGCTGCTGGGTGGCAATCACCATGGAAGCGTAGGGGATGAGCGTCCGCAACATGTTGGAACTCTCGTTGTCCAGGCTGCGGGCCAGTTGATCAAAATCGTCCATCAGGAAAATCACTCGCAAGCCCCACCCATCGAGCCGTTCAAGCAGGCTCGTCAAGCGGTCGTGGTTGCTACGGCCCAGCGTGCGCAGAAAATCATGGCGCAGTGTGTCGTCGTCATCCTCGGCGCGAGCGGCCTCAACCTGTTCCTGGGCCACCTGCCGCAGCTCGCGCACATGGTAGCGGCGGGCGACGATGCGTTCAAGCGGCAATAGCCGGGCGTCTTCCAGTTCCAGCAGTTCGGCCAGGCTGTGTAACACCGAGCGAAACAGCAACGCCACCAGAAACTCGGCGATGGTGCCGTCGGGCGGGCGCAGTTCGCCTTCCACAAAGCTGAACAGCAGGCTGGCCGGGTCGTTGCGAAAGCGCAGGCCAATATTCTGGCGGAAATGTTCGTGGGTGCCAGGGTTGCTCGCCAGCGTCTGCAGGAGCGAGCTTTTGCCCAGTCCCCGCAGCCCCACCAGCGAAATAGCTGCCGGACGGCTATCGCTCACGCGGGAAAGCAGCTCTTCCAGCTCTTCCCGTCGCCCGATATAGCGTTCGGGCTGTTGGAGCATCCCCTGGAGAAAAATGTCGTGACGGTAGGGATTCATGGTGCTGTCTCCTTTTTGCCCTGCTGGCGGCGCAACCAGCGTGCCACCAGCGCCACCCGAAACGCGAGCGTTTCCACCTGTGCGTCAAGCAAATCGGGCCGTTCCCGTGCGGCCTCGGCGATCTGTCGGACGGGAAGACCCTGCTGGTAGAGCCAGGTCAGGCCGATGCGCGGCTGTGCGGCGCTGGTGCATGCCGCCAGGGCCAGCAGCACCTGAAGCGTCGGCTCACTGCTATCGTGACGGACATGAAAAAAGGCGTCGTCGTGGTCGGCCACTTTTGCCAGCGCCTCTTGCACCAGGCTGGAAGGCACCAGTTGGGGGCCACTGGGCTGCATGGCGCTGCGGCGTTGTTGCAGCTGGATGGCAGTGACAATGTGGCTGCACACCCGATGGATGTAGTAGGGGTGGCCGCCGGTTTCCCGCAGCAGCAGTGCCAGATCGTGGGGTTGGTAACGCAAGTGGCTGGCAACGGGCGCAGTGATCAGTTCGCTGGCGGCTTCCGGTTCCAGCAGGCTCAGGCGGATGGGATGCCCCAACTCGCCAATGCGCCCGATGCTCTGGTCGCCGCCCAGAACGGGCCGAGCTAGCATGCTGTCGGGCAGGGCCACAATAAACACCACATGGCGGTAAATCTCTTCATTGTTGAGCAGCGCCCGCCACATGTCGAAAAATTCCAGGTTCTGTTCGTGAGTCGAGCGGCTCAACACCGTGCCAAGTTCATCAATTAGCAGCACAAAGCGCTCACCGCCGGTGGCCTGGTGCAATCGCCCCAAAAAGCCCCGAAAACTGCCCAGTGGGTCGTTGTGCAGTTCGTCGGGCGCTGGTGGGGCCACTTGTTCATGGGGGTTGCAGCGCTTCAGCATCAAGCGGGCGAAGCGTTCCAGCAGCTTTGGAAACGTCAGTTCGTCGTTGGGCAGGCTTTGCAGGTCGAGCAGGCTGGGCACGCGAAACTTTTCCAGGTAGTAGTGGGAAAGATGGTGTAGTAGCGAGCTTTTTCCTACCCGTTTAGGGCCGTGAATGAGGATGTGGCACGGCCCGCTGCGTCCATCCAGGTGGTTCAACATGCGTTCAAGTTCG
Source organism: Chloroflexaceae bacterium (assembly GCA_025454695.1). Classification (GTDB taxonomy): domain Bacteria; phylum Chloroflexota; class Chloroflexia; order Chloroflexales; family Chloroflexaceae; genus JALONX01. The sequence goes on along the minus strand of JALONX010000303.1, from coordinate 2,637 downwards.
GACTCACGGCCCACAAACATGGGCTTGCGGGTGGCGGGCTGCGGGCTGTAGGGGTTGCTCAACGGCTGGAGCATACGCACGCCTTCGTCTACCAGGCCCACCGGGCGCACATCCACAAAGCGCCGCTCGGGCAGGGCGTTGAGTTTCTGACGCACCTGCTCAATCTTGGGTTGCTCGCTGGTTTCAAAGCTAAAGCGCACGCGGGCCAGGCTCTGTTCGGGCACATCGGCCTGGAAGCGGCGAATGTTGATGCCGCCGATCTCCTGCATGGCGCTGGTGATGAGGTAAATGAGACCGGGCCGATCCCAACTTTCGTAAACCACGTCGGCCACGTGGGCTTGCTGGTCGGCGGGCCGCCATATGACGGGGTAGGACTCGCCTTTGATATGCGAGCAACTCGCACGGTGAATTTTGAGTTCGTGGCCACTGTGGATGGGCACGGCCACTGCTGCCTGGGAGGGCGATGGGCGGCAGCACAGGGCCAGGCGCACCCGGCGGGCCTGCTGGCGCACCTCGGCGGGCAGGCCACTGGCGTCCACCCGGTCGCGCAGCAGCTCTTCCACCACGACTTGCACCAGCTTGTCGGGGGCGGCTTCGCCACGGGCCACCGCCCGGTAGAAGGCTTCTGGCGTCTGGTAGCCCTGGTGGCGGCAAAACGCGGCCAGTTGTTGTTCAATCAGGCTTTCGCTGGCCTGCACCTCCTGCGCTTCCAGCGAGCGGGCCAGCACCTCGCGGAAGATACGTTCGCCCCGGTCGGCTCCCTGATTGTCGCGCTGGAGCGAACGGCGGATGGCGCTTTTAGCGCTGCTCGTGGCGGCCTGGTCGAGCAGGCGGGCATCAAGGCTGTCGCCCGTAGTGCCCGGCAGCACCTCGCACATGTCGCCCCATTCCAGGGGCTGCCCCGGCGACACGCGCCGTTGGTTCAGCAGTGCGCCCCGGCAAAACACGCCCAGATCACGGTGGACACGCACGGCAAAATCGAGCACGGTCGCCCCTGGTGGCAGAAAGATGACTTCGCCCCTAGGGGTGAACACCGCCATGTCGTCGGCGTTTTCTGCCAGCGAGTCGAGAAAGCGCTGCCGGTCGCGCCACCAGAGTTTGCGCCGGGGCAGGTCGGCCTCGCCCCGCAGGTATTCCAGGTAGCCCCGCTGATTGAAGCGATCCATCGCCGGAGTGAAGATGCGCAGGTCGAGCTGCACAGTCCGTTCCACCGGGTGGATGGTGGTGTATTCCACGCTGGTGTTAATGGCGCGGTAGCCATTGTCTTTGGGGCCACCGATGTAGTCGCGCACGCGGGCCGAAATCACCGGGTAGCTGCTGTTGATGACGCCCAGTGCCCGGTAGCAGTCGGCCACGTCGTCAATCGCAATGGCCACATAATCGGGAAAGGGGAAGCTACTTTTGGCTACGCTCAGGCCATCATGCATCAGCTGGTGAATTTTGCGCGCCCGGCGTTCAATCCGGGCGCTGATGCCGACCTCTGCCAGGCGCTGGTTCAGGTCATGACGCAGGCCCTCGAAAAACTCCTGGCGGGCCGGGTTCGACTCGGCAAGGAGCCGCTCGGCCTGTTCGGCCAGGCGCGGGTCGGCCAGGGTGGCGTCGCGGTTGAGCAGTTCGCTTCGTGGCCCCCACATGCCCAGGCGGGTGGCCAGGGCGGCGGCGGCTTGTAGCACGGGCCGGTCAATGGCACTTTCGCTGGTGGGCTGGCGGGTCTGTGCTAGCAGTTCGGCCAGCTTGATGACTGCGGCGGTGGGATGGAGGTAGGCCAGCAGAAAGAGCCGCCAGGGCCGTTCCACCGGAAGCAGGGCGCTGCGGCAGGGCATGCTGCTGGCTTGCACCAGGGCCTGGGCTATGCTGGCGGCTTCTGGCCCCAGAACCGCTGCCAGCTGCTCGGGTTGCAGGCTGCCCCGTTCCAGCAGCCGGGCAAACAGGCCCAGCTGCGCCAGGTCGTCGGGCAGTTCCCACCTTCGCAGCTCATCACAGACCTGGTAGCCCCGTGGGGGCACCCGCAGTCCTGCTGGCAGCAGGGCCAGGGCCGGGTAGCTTGTGCTCGCGTCGCCCGTTGGAGGCGCGGGGGCGGCGGTTCCGTGGCGGTTCATCATCACCTGATTGCAGATTGCCCTTGCAATGCTGCATTGCAATCCCGCAAATTATTGCTTACTTCCTGTAAGGAACTTACGCCTATCTTACTGCTACACGGTGGGAAAGTCAATTAACGATGGTTCATTTTGGCGATTGGCATTGGCGATTGGCGATTGGCGAGTGACGTTGCCTAAAGGGCGGCGCGAAGCGCTTTTGGCGATTGGTTCCTCGGTATGCTAACGGAGCAAGGGCCCCAAAAACGAGCATCTAAAATAGCACATTTGTTGCATTGATTTCTTTACTACACTATGATATAACAGAGTTGCGAAGGTTTCTTACAAAACTTACAATGCTAGCCCACAAAACCTACGCAGCGGGTATGGGGCCAGATGTGTGTTCAGGAGGTGGTATGGATCAGAATGCACTGTTGCTGGTGCTGTTGGTCGCCTTCGTCCTGTCGCTCAGAATGGGGCCACCGTGGGAAGCGGATGAACAGCCTGTGATACTGGTTATTCCAGTGCGGCCTCGTTCATCACTCCTCACGCGGATCGGCTG
>JALONX010000302.1 GCA_025454695.1 Chloroflexaceae bacterium | reverse complement strand
CGTTGCGTGTGCAATTGTACTTTCGGTGGGAAGCACCATGTGGTTTGTGCAGCACCGACCGCAACAGCCGAACGGCATTGCAGTTCAGGCATATGGGTTCGACTATCAACCCGATGATCTCCACCTTATCGCACGAAACGCTGACATCATCGTTGAAGGGGTAGTCAAAGAAGTACGCCCCGCTGTGTGGCCGACACGTGATGGTAATCCTTCAGCTGATATACATGATCCGAGACGCGACCTCGGTGAACAACTTCGTACACCAGTGCTACTACATGTCGAGCGCACCTTCAAAGGTCAGGTTCTGGACAAAGAGATTCTCTACTCCTTCGTTGGAGGCGTCAGTGGGGACTATCGTGTAACAGTTGCGGGGGATGACCGAGCGCTTGTCCCTGGGAGTCGTATCATCGTGTTCTTGAGTGCTGCCAGTGAAGGTGCAGGCTCCTGGTCACGCATCACACCGTGGTATCCACAAATGTACTTCGTGGTAGATGGCGATGTCTTACGTGGGCCAATGAAGGATGTTTCGCGTCAATCCTTTGAACAACAGTTTGGCAAAGGAGTGGGGTAAGGTCTATAAAAAGCACTCTTCACGTTGATTGGCTTGCTGTAGTAGGGCGGCCAATCACGGAGGCATACTAGACTCGTGCCGTGGTGAATGAGGTGGAGCGCGAAGGGCACGAAACGACACAAACACCGCGAAAGAGCCCTGAATTTCGTGTGTTTCGTGCGTTTTTGTGGGTTTCGTGTTCCAAAACCTGCTTACCGTGTAACTCGTGCCAATAACAAGGTTGGACAATGCTACAACGCTTTATCCTTGCCCTGGGCCTTGCGCTCTGCACCTTTGCCCTTGGGTTTTGGGCCACATCATTGGTGCTTGGGCAGCCACAGCAAACCGCCAGGGAACAGCTGCTTCATCAACGCGAGTTCGACGGCTGGCAGTATCGTGCCCTGGTGGCGGTGGACGCGGAGACTAACCAGCCGGTCAATCCACAGGTTACGGTGAGTATCGAAAGCAGGGTTCGTGATCGCGCCGGGCTAAGCAGAGCTTTGGCCCAGCAGCAGGGGTGGCGGGAACGGTTGTTTGCGGGGCAGTCGTCGGTCGCCGCAACCATTATCCCCGCAACCCCACTACCACCTGAGGAGCTGGCTGTCTTTGCGCAACAACACGGCGTGAAGATCAGCGCATATACGATTGTGGCCCGTGCCGCAAATGGTGAGTTGATCAGCATGTTTGGCGCACCAGAAGGGGCGGTTGTCTTTCCCGCCGGGCGACTTGCGACGATGGTGGAACAGTTGCAGCGGAATCAGCAGACCACGCTCACGATCCTCGGGGTCGCTGCCATTGAGAGCGAGGTGAGCCGCACGACGCTTGCAAGCCTGGATCAGGATGGCCGTATTCTGGGCGTTGACCTCTCCTCTGCAATCGCCAGTGCCGACCTGGTGGCGGCGACCCAGGTTGACCGGGGGCGCATCAGCGTTGTTCCTAGCGGCCTCTACTGGGCCGCGCTTGAGCCTCGATGAGCGAAAAGGAAATAAGGCGTCAGTTTTCACTCGCAGTCTAATTCCTCTGTAAATGACGTTTTCTTGGCTCCAACGATCCGCGTTGTCATTCCGACCGCAGGGAGGAATCTGCATGGTCATGCGCTGAAGACCCCTCCCTGCGGTCGGGGTGACAGTGAGCCTGCATGGCAGAAAACTTTTTTAAGGGTCGAAGGGCGGGGTTTCCAAAGGGGCTGGCCCCTTTGGGCGGGGGGCGGGGCGGCTCCTCTGAGAGGCTGTCTGAAACGTCTCTCACAAAGGCGCAAAGCCCACAAAGGTGTGCAGATGAACGTGCTTGGGCCAGCCCTTTGCGGCTTTGCGGCTTTGCGAGAGCCCAAAAAATGATCTTTTCAGACAGCTTCTGAGCGAGTCGAAGGGCAGCGCCCGCAGACCCACGCTGGCGTATCCCGAATTGACGTTATGTGCAAACCTACCATGCAACACCTACACCAGACTGCCCTTCGCTACCGCCTGGCAGGTCTCATCCTGCTGATTGATGTGCCGTTGGGGCTGGCGTTTAGCGCCTACCTGGCCTGGGTGGCCGCAGAGACGACGAATGTGGATGTCGAAGCCCGTGTGCTGCTGGGGGTTGTGCCGAGCTTCTTCGCTGCCAACGCCCTGTTGCTCATCGGGGTGCTGCGCCTGCTGGGGCAGCCCTGGCCCTCCTGGCGAACGCTGCTGGTGTTAACCGTCTTCTCCTTCTTCTCGGCCTACCCGCTGCTGTTTATAAGCGTCAATCTGTTCAGTACGGCCATTCCCTACCGGGCTATCAGCGAGACGCTACGGGCGTACCTTTGTATCAGTTTTGCATGGCTGCTTTCCCTCGGTTGCACGTTGGGGCTGCTGCGCTTTGCTGCGCCCCACACGCTGCGCTCCAGCGGCTGAGCGGCGGGGCGTGGGGTGTGGATACACCTTACATAGGAGCGATGTAATGAAGCAAAAGGCATCTTCAGCACTGATTGCCGTCGCCTCCGTGGTTGCAGGCAGCTTCACGGCGCTGGCACTCTGGTTCGCCCTGCGCCAATCTATCGTTGGCCTGCCTGGTGATGTTGTATTCCTTGCCAGTCAGCATTCGCTGAACGACCGGCTTTTCACCTATACAGTCTTTGCGCTGGGTATGGCCGTGGCAGCCTGCCTTGCACCAGCCCGACAACGCTGGTACATTGCCCCGCTCGCCGGGGGCACAGGCTATATCCTGCTCATCGCCTGGCTGCAAAACCTCTTTTTCAATCCTGATATTTGGAAATTTTGGGAACGCGGACATCATCTGCGGCTGGGTGAAATCCTGCTGATCGGCCTGCTGCTGGGCTACCTTCTGGCAAAGGGCCAGAGGCGGCGCTTCACGGGCTGCCTTGTCTGAACCATCGGCACAGAGCAGATGACCTGGCTACAACTGCACTTCATTCCTTTCTAGATTAACTGGTCTGTAAAAAGTTTCTAGCATTTTGCTCTGCCTCATCCACCGAATGATGAGCATTTACATTTTATTCCGGCCACCGCACGCCACGTAGCTGCGCGATAAATCGCGCCATTACCTTACCCTGCCACCGAATGAATTCGGCGTCTGGAAGCCGCAAACACGCTGAAGCGTGTTGTTCCGACGGTTGTCTGGATTATTTTGTAAAGACCCATAATTCGGCGTCTGAAATAACTAAACACGCTGATGAAGATTAAAAATTAAATCCGGTACAGCCCGCGTAGGTGGGCTTCGCAGCTTCAAGCCGCGCCCTTTAGGGCTACGGCGAGCAAATATACCCGTTTAATTTCTTAAAACTCATAAGCGTGTTGACCTGGAGACACAAGAAAACGTCGTTGACGGAGTATTAACAGCACCATGTTGCATTACAACGTTCTCCTTTTTGCTACTGCATTTGTTGGCGCGGCAGTAGGTCTGCTGCTCGGACAAAGCGGCGATGTGTTCTTCAACGTTGATACGGGGATTATCGGGTTGTGCTTGGGGCCGTCGTTGGAAGCGCACTGCCTTACATTTTAAGGTCTATTCGGTTTACACGGGCCGTTTGCGCTGCCCTCGCCGTTGCCTGCATTGTACTTGTCTTTGTGGGGCCATTGCGGGTTGCGCCCGGTATATTGCTGGGGATGATCCTCGCCGCTACCGGTGGTACTACCCTGCTGAGCCTCGTGGTGCGACGGATTATGCGAAGGACTGATCGAGAGTCTAGCAATCCAAAATCCAAAATCTAAAATCTAAAATCCAAAATCGAGGAGCAACTGATGTGGAACTGAACCATTGGCTCAACAAATTGGCCCTCAGCGCCGCTGGCCTGGCCTTCGTCGCCCTGGTGACGATTGCCCTGCCCCTGCGCCTGCTGCCTGAGTCCATCGCCATGCCACTCTTCTTTGCCCTGGTGCCAACCATGCTGCTGGGGGCCACCGTGGGTGCTTTCCTTGGCGCGGCGGGCTTCCGCAAAACCCGCGACCGGCGGGCGCTGGCGGCCTTTTTCATCGGCGAGGGCGTGCTGGTGACGCTGCTGTGTTACTCGCTGGCACCGTGGGTGTTGTAGTAATTCAACTACGTACTACGAACTGCGTACTGCGTAATTTCTGGATGCTGTTTTACTCGTAATTCGTAACTCGTAACTCGTAACTCGTAACTCGTAACTCGTAACTCAACTATCTTGTCAGCAGAAGGGAGGGCTACCTATGAATACATCATCGCGTCCGATGGGGCGCTGGCTGCTGGGGTCGCTCGGGCTGCTCTGCGTGCTTGCGGCATGTGGCACGGCGCTTCAGGCCCAGACGCCGGGGGCGAGCCAGGCGACCGACACAAGCAGTGCAACCGTGGTGCTTGATGCCTTCTCCGGGCGGCCCAACCCGGTGTGGCCCATGGCCCTGGCCGATGCCCAGGCCATGGTGCAACAGGCCCAGGCCTTGCCCGGCGCGTTGCCGGAGGCTTTTCCCAACACCCTTGGCTATCGGGGCTTCGAGGTGACGATCGCGTCAGGTAATGGGCAGGGCAAAACGACGCTGCGCGTCTATCGCCAACTCGTCTCGGTGCGCGATGGCACACAGGAGCGCTTCTACCGCGATGAGCAGCAGGCCCTTGAACAGGCCCTTATCGCCAGCGCCCAGCCCCCACTCGATGAAGCAATGCTCCGCGCTATCGCCTGGAAGAAATAAGCCCATGTTGAGCAATATCTCCCGACTCACCACCCTTTGCCTCCTCCTGTGTATGCTGGCGGGTTGCACCCTACCCTTCGCAACCTCCTCAGTCAACGACGGGCGCACCACCATTTCATTCGCTGCGCCGGAGGACGAGGTGAAGGCCTACGAGACCCTGGCCGAGCGTTTTATGGCTGACAATCCTACCATCCGGGTGCAGATTGTCTCCCTTGCGGATCTCAATAAGGGATTACAAAAAGAGAACGATCGCCCTACCCCAGATGACTCGCATCGTTGGACACTGACCCAGGTGGACACCACTATTGCCCTGGTCACTGAGCAGACGGTCAAGGGCGGCATGTTGCTCAACCTCAAGCCGCTGGCTGATGCAGATGCCAGTTTTCAGCGCGAGGACTTCTACCCCGGCATGCTGGAGTTTTACCAGACAGGCGAGGGCCTCTGGGCCATTCCTCGTGCCCGCCGAGTAGATCTGTTGGCCTACAACCGCGATCTGTTTGAAGCGGCGGGCGTGCCCCTGCCCCAACCAGGCTGGACGTGGGAGGAGTTGCTGCGCACCGCTGAGCAGCTCACCCGCCGCTCCGGCTCCACTGTGGAAACCTATGGCCTGTTGGGTGAAGGAGACGTGTTCGAGCTATTCAACCAGACCTTGCTGGCCCAGGGTGTCCGCCCCAGCGACCCGATTGTGAATATTCCCCTCGATCACCCGTCCCTGGTAGCCCTGGCCGAGCGCATGCGCCAATTGCGCCAGGCCGGTGTCTTCGCTTCTGACAGGCCTACAGACCCCAACACACCACCCCTGGATGTGTGGAGCTTGCGACGCGAAGGCCGCCTGGCCATGTGGGGCGTCGGGGCCTTTCAGCGCGACACCAGCAAAACCAACGCCCCGCCAGCCGAGGTGCTGCCCTTCCAGGTGGGCTATGCTGCCTACCCGGCGGCACTGTTTTCCTTCGGTGATTTCAACGCCCGGCAGAGCTATGTGATCAGCGCGGGTACTGCCCACCCTCAGGAGGCCTGGCGCTGGATTGATTTTCTCTCCCGCCAGCCCGGCCTGGCTCCGTATAGCTACCTACCCGACGCGGGTAACAACCTGGTGCCCGCCCGTAAAACGGTGGCCGACCAGACCGGCTTCTGGCAGCCCATGACGGCTGAAACCAGGGAAGCCATGCTCTGGACACTGGCCAACCAGCCAGCCATACTCAACCGGCCCGTTGACCTGGAGGGCTTCGGGGCACTGGGGAGCGCCTGGCACTCGTTGATGTATGAAAGCAAGCACAGCCCCCAGGAGATTCTGGCCACGGCCCAGCGGGAGCTGGACGAGCGGCGGGCTACACTGGCCCTCACTCCCACCCCGGAGGTGGTGGCCCGGCCCTTTAGCGTGGCCACGCCCCAGCCTGCGTTGGCCCCCAGCGGCACACCCGTCCGCTTCGCCCTGGCTGGCCGCCCGCCCGCCAACCTGCCCCAGTTGATGGACAGCTTCAAGGAGGCCCAGCCGGACATCAACCTGCAACTGGTGCCGACAAATGTTTTCACTCAGGGTCTTGCGCTGAACCAGCTGAGCCAGGCCAGCGACTGCTTTCTCTGGAGTGGCCCGCCCCGCCCCGTCCCCGGCTCGCTCAACCTCCAGCCCCTGGTTGATGCCGACGCCCGCTTCCCCCTGGCCGATTACCCGCCTGCGCTGCTGGCGGCCTACCAGAACGAGCAGGGACTCACGGGGCTGCCCTACACCCTGCGCCAGCAAGCCCTGCATATACATCAGGAAGCCTTTGCAGCGGTGAACCAGCCCCTGCCGACGGCAGACTGGACACCGGAGCAGTTTCTGGCGGCGGCCAAAGCCACCACCAGCGGCAGCGGTTCGGAGCAGCGCTACGGCTATGTGCCCTACAGCGGCCCCCTGCCCGACATGCTCTTCTTTATCCGGCAGTTCGGCGGCAGGCTCTTCACTGGCTCCGGCGGCGAGCAGCGGGCCAGCTTCAGCGACCCCCAGGTGCTGGCGGCGGTCAACTGGTACCTGGATCTGGCCCGCGTCCACGGTGTCACCCCGCCGCTGGCCACGCTCACCGTGCCCAGCGGCGGCGGCAGCGAAACGGCGATTCAACTGGTGCGCAACGGGGGGGCCGCCATGTGGCTGGGCCAGACCGGGCTAATGGCTGGTTCTCCTGGTCAGGCTCCCTTCAGCGAAGGGATGGCCCCGCTGCCAGTGGGCCGGGCGGGCCTCCAGGGGGAAGACCTGTGGGTGGAGAGCCTGCATATTTCGGCCAGCAGCCCGGTTGCCAGCCAGTGTTGGGCCTGGCTCTCGTTTCTGGCCCAGCGCGGCGACATGCTGCTTGAGCCGGGTGTGCTGCCCGCCCGCCGTTCGGTGCAGGAGGACGCCCTGGGCAGCCTG
>JALONX010000301.1 GCA_025454695.1 Chloroflexaceae bacterium | reverse complement strand
GGAGTGTGCGGTATTTTTGTGTACCCAACGTGAACATGTCATTAGCCAATGCCCAACATGTGCTGGAAGCACCCTTTGCTGCCTACCATCTGGATGGGGCCTATGATGAGATGTTCGCCGCTGGTGGCAGGCCCCGCCCGGCCTACGCCCGCCTGCACGAACGGCTACGCGAACTAACCCCGGCAGAGCTGTTTGAACGCCAGAAGGCCAGCGACGTAGCCTTTCTCAACCAGGGCATCACCTTCACGGTCTACGGCCACGGCGACGGCACCGAAAAAATTTTCCCCTACGATCTATTGCCGCGCATCATCACCGGGGCCGAATGGGCCACCATTGAACGGGGGCTGATCCAGCGCATCACCGCGCTGAACATGTTTCTCCACGATGTGTATCACGATGGCAAATCGCTGGCCGACCGGGTGGTGCCCCGTGACCTTGTCTACAGTTGCCACCACTTCCGCCGCGAGATGCGCGGGCTGAACGTGCCCCGTGACATCTACATTTCGGTGGTGGGCACCGACCTGGTGCGCCTGCCCGATGGCCGCTTTGCGGTGCTGGAAGACAACCTGCGCGTGCCCAGCGGCGTGAGCTACATGCTCACCAACCGCCAGGTGATGAAACGGGTGTTCCCACGCATGTTTGGCAACTACGGCGTGCGCCCGATTGACCACTACGGCCAGGTGCTGCTCAGCACTCTGCGCGCCCTCAGCCCCCGCCCCGACCCGACGATTGTGCTGCTCACGCCCGGCGTGTTCAACTCGGCCTACTTCGAGCATACCTTTCTGGCCCGGCAGATGGGCATTGAACTGGTGGAAGGGCGCGACTTGCTGGTGCATAACAACGTCGTCTACATGCGCACCACTGGCGGCCTACGGCGGGTAGATGTGATCTACCGCCGCGTAGACGACGACTTCCTCGACCCGCTAGCCTTTCGCCCCGACTCGATTTTGGGCGTGGCCGGGCTGCTCAACGCCTACCGGGCGGGCAACGTCGCCATGGCCAACGCCGTTGGCACGGGCGTCGCCGACGACAAGGCTATCTACAGCTATGTGCCCGAGATTATCCGCTACTTCCTGGGCGAAGAGCCGATTCTGCCAAACATTGAAACCTACCGCCTCGGCGATGAGCGTGATCGCCGCTATGTGCTGGAAAACCTGGAGCAACTGGTGGTCAAGGCAGTGGGCGAGTCCGGCGGCTACGGCATGCTGATCGGCCCCCACAGCACCGCCGAGCAACGCGAGGAGTTTCGGCAACGCATCATCGCAGACCCGCGCAACTACATCGCCCAGCCAACCCTGGCCCTTTCGCGTGCGCCCTGTTTTGTGGATGGGCAGATCGAGGCCCGCCATGTGGATTTGCGGCCCTACATTCTCTATGGCGACGAAGTGACGATTGTGCCCGGCGGACTCACGCGGGTGGCCCTGCGCCGTGGCTCGCTGGTGGTCAACTCCTCGCAAGGCGGGGGCAGCAAGGATACGTGGGTGTTGTTTGAGTGATTGTAGATTGTAGATTGCAGATTGCAGATTATCCGGCAATCTACAATTTACAATCTGCAATCTGCAATCAGAAATGCTGAGTCGTGTTGCCGACAACCTGTACTGGATGAGCCGCTACCTGGAGCGGGCCGAACACACCGCCCGGCTCCTGGGGCTGACGCTGACCCAGACCATTGAGCAAACCCCCGATGCCGCCGCGCCCCGTTGGGAGCGCATGCTGGCGAGTCTGCGCCTGGCCCACACGGTGGAGCCGCCCCACGATGCCTACCACATCAGCCAGGCGCTGACGTTTGATGCCAGCAACGACGCCTCGATTGTGGGCTGTATTGCCGCCGCCCGCGACAATGCCCGCCAGGTGCGCGAGATGATTAGCTCGGAGATGTGGGAACAGCTCAACCGGCTCTACCTGCGGGTGCGCGGCACCACCATGGAGCAGTTCTGGGCCACCGAGCCGTATGACTTTTACCAGATGGTGAAAGAAGGTGCGCACCTCTTTCAGGGCATTACCGACGGCACCCTGAGCCATGGTGAGGGCTGGCATTTCATCCAGCTGGGGCGCAACATCGAACGGGCGGGAGCTACTGCCCGCATGCTCGATGTCTACTTCACGCAACATTTTGCCGCCAACGGTGAACATGGCCAGGCGCTCGATTATCTTGATTGGGTAGGGTTGCTCAAATCATGCACGGCTTTCGAGGCCTACTGCAAAGTCTATTCTGCTGATGTGAAGCCCGAAGCGATTGCCGAGTTTCTGCTGCTGAACCCGGAATTCCCCCGTTCTGTGCGTTTTGCCGCCGACGAAGTGCAAGGGTCGCTTCAGGCCATTGCCCGCGTCAACGGCACCCGCAACGCGGGCCGGGCCGAGCGACTGGCGGGGCGACTCCGTTCCAATCTCGACTACGCCCAGGTGGACGAAATTCTGGCCGACAATGTGCATGACTACCTGGCCCAGGTGCAGCGCCAGTGTGCCGAAATTCACAGTGCCATTTACCAGGTGTATATTTCCTACCCGGTTGAAACCGTTCTCGCCCAATGAGCCGTACTGCGTACTGCGTAATACGTAATACGTAAACTACGTTTGCTCATGGCAGGTGTTACGCAATACGCAGTACGTAGTACGCAGTACCCACATGTTTTACACCATCCGCCATCGAACCCGTTTTCGTTACAGCACGTTCATCAGCGAAAGCATTATGGAAGTGCGTATGCAGCCCCGCAGCGACGCCAACCAGCGCTGTTTGAAGTTCCAGCTTTCCACCACGCCCCGCACCCAGATATTCGCCTACCGTGACTACCACGGCAACACGGTGCATCACTTCGATGTGCCGGGCCGCTACAATAAGCTTGATATTGTGGCCGAGGCGACCATGGATGTGCAGCCGCCTCTGCCACTGCCCGAAGCCCTGCCCGACGGCGCATGGGCCGACCTGGATGCAATCACCACCGACGAAGACCACTGGGAAATGCTGGAGCCAAGCCACTATGCGAAACCCACCCTACTGCTGCAAAAGCTGGCCCACGAGCTGCGGGTGGAACGCCGAACCGACCCGTTGACGCTATTGCGGGAATTAAACACGGCGATCTACGACCATTTTGATTACGCCCCCAACACCACCAGCGTCGACTCACCGATTGACCATGCCTTGCAGGAAGGCCGGGGCGTGTGCCAGGACTTCGCCCACATTATGATTGCGCTGCTGCGGATGCTGCACGTACCAGCCCGCTACGTCAGTGGCTACCTCTTCCACCGGCGGGAAGACCACGACCGTTCCGAGCAGGATGCCAGCCATGCCTGGATTGAAGCACTGTTGCCGGGCCTGGGCTGGGTCGGCTTCGACCCCACCAATAACCTGCTGGTGGGCGAACGCCATATTCGGGTGGCTGTGGGGCGCGACTACGCCGATGTGCCGCCGACGCGAGGTATATTCAAGGGCAACGCCGAAAGCGAACTCTCGGTGGGCGTGCAGGTCACTTCTACCAACGAGCCGCCGCCAGAAGACGAACTGATGCCGATGATGACATGGACGGCCTCGCCGCCGCCGCCCGACGCCGAAGCCCGCAAGCAGTTTCAGCAGCAACAACAGCAGCAGTGAGAACAAGAACCAGAAGCGATTAGCGGTTGCCAGTTTGCAGTTTGCAGCTTGCAGCCCGCAGTAGGCACTGCGCTATGCGACGAAAACGGCGTCGACTCGCCGTCCGGCAGATGCACCACCATGCCACGCCATGTGCTGCTTGCTGCTTCCCGCCATATCCGTACAACAAATGTCTCCAACATCAACGGCTTATACTCTTCCATCGTTGCCCCCTCGGCTACACGTTGTGTTCAGTTTCGTCACTACATCAGATGATTGCTCTGGAACCGGTTCCAATATACCGAAGTAGTGCTTCTAGAAGTGCTTCTACCAGAAGCGAACGAGGAACGAGGAACGAAGCGTAGAGTAACCTGCAGGACGTAGGGCGTGGTACGCAAGGACGAACTCCAGCACATGTCACACGTCGTCGCCACGGCGGAGCCGTTCATAGAGGCTGCTGGTTTCGGTCGAGGGTTCGGTGTCCAGTTCATCGCGCAGCAGCCGCGCCAGCTGCTGGTAGTGGCGCAGGGCCTGGCTGGCCTCGCCCTGGCGGGCATAGCAGCGCATCAACTCGCGGTGGGCCATTTCTAAAAAATTGTCCAGACTCAACACCCGCTGATAGACCTCAATCGCAGCGGTGTAATCGGCGTCGGCCATGGTCAGTTGCCCCAGGTGCAGCAGGGCGTGCAGCAGCTGCTGGCGCATGGTCTCGCGGCGAAACAGCGCCCAATCACCGCCATCCAGGTCTTCCAGCAGGTCGCCGCGCCAGAGCCTGGTGGCCGCTTGCAACATGGCGATGGCCTGCCCCCGCGCTGGCGGTTGTGGCAGGCCATTTTGCAGCAGCGGCTGCACCTCGGCCAGGGTGCGTTCAAAGGTTTGCAGGTCGCACCAGCAGGCAATTTCCGGGTTGATGGCGTAGGTGCCTTTGTGAAAAACCAGCCATTCCGGGTGGCCCAGGGCCTGCCGCATGTGGTAGGCGGCTTTGTGAAAGGCATTCCGAAAACTTTCGCCAGCAGCCTCGGGCCAGAGATCGAGGTTGATGCGGGCTTTGCTTGCCGGTGGGTGGCAAGCCAGGTAGGCCAACAACTCGCGGGCTTTGGCATACACCCATGCACTGGCGGGCACTTCCTGCCCATGCACCAGCACCTGCATCTGGCCAAGGAGTCGGAGTTCCAGCACGGGCGGTGCCGCCGCTTCCGCAGGCGCTGCCGACACTTCCTCATGCAACACCTCGGCCACTACCGCACTGATCGCCGCCGATGACAGGTTAGCAACCATTATATCGCTGGCTAGCAGACGTTGTTCATAAGCAGCATAGCGGGGCGCATCAACCAGCGGCAGTGCGATACCCTGGGCAGCCCGCCAGGCAGCGGTGCTAGCCAGCATGCGGGCTGCCTGCTCCATGTGGCCCAGTTCCATCTCGGCATGGGCCAACTGTTCAAGCGCAAAGACCTGGCCGGGCAGATGGTTGGCCTGGCGGGCAGCCCGCAGGCTGGTTTGGAACAGACTCCGTGCCTCCTCAAATTGCTGACGCGCCATCGCCACCAGGCCCAGCGCGTTGAGGGCATGAACAATGCCCCATTCGTGCTTCGAAACCTGAAACTGTTCCATTGCCTGCTGGAAATAGCCCGTCGCCGTGGCAAGGTCGCCCTGGCTGCGGGCCAGGTTGCCCAGGCTCATTTGCACAAAGGCCAATTTGGCCCACTCACCCCGTTGCTGGTAGAGTTGCAAGCTGGTGTGAAAGGCTTCGGCAGCAGCGGCGGGCGGCCCCAGATTGTGGCGCACCTCGCCGAGATCGCGCCAGGCATCGGCCAGCACCGCCGTGTCACCATCCCGTTGCGCCAGAGTTAGGCACTCTTCCAACAGAGCCTGTGCCCGCGCAAACTGCCCCCGCACCAGGGCCAGGTTCCCCAACGAATGCAGCTTGTTGGCTAGCCGGTCGCCCACGGTGCGGGCAATGGCAACACTTTCGCTTAGCCATGTGTCGGCCCGCCGGTAATCGCCTATTTCAATTGCCATAAAGCCCAGATTGTTGAGGCATACAGCCACAGCCTCCTGGTTGGCGCTGGTTCGTGCCAGCTCAAGGCCCTCTAACGAAAGTGCAATCGCCCGTTCAAAGTTGCGCTGTTCATAGGCAACCAGCGAAAGGATCGCCAGCGGGTTGGTGGCACCTGCGTTGTCGTTACGCACGCGAAACTGGGCCAGGCTTGCTTCGGCGTGGGTCACTGCCGCCGAAAAATCGTTCTGCCGCCACGCAAACGAAGCCGCATAATAGCTGGCCCAGGGCTGGCTGTTGTTTGGTTGCGGTGGCGGGCCTTCCACCTCGGCATGGAGGGCCAGAAATTCTTCGAGCCAGGCCCGCCCTTCAGCGGTGTAGCCCCGGCGATACCAAAAGCGACCCAGGGCGTTGGCCAGCCGCAAGCCCTGGGCAGGGACGCGGCACACCCGCACGCCGCGCAGCGCCGCCCGCAAGTTGTCGTGTTCCCGTTCCAGCCGTTCCAGCCACTGCCCCCGTGCTGGCCCGCGTAGCCCTTCCTCAGCCTCTTCTGCAAAGCGAATCGCCCATTCCAGTAGGCGGTTGCGCATGGCGTTGGCGCTTCCGGTTGCTTCCAGCTTTTCACGGGCATACTGGCGCACTGTTTCCAGCAGGCGGTAGCGGGCCGCGCCCTGCTCGTCTTCTGGCAGCCGACTCACCAGCGATTTATCTACCAGTTCGGCCAGCAGATCGAGCACATCCAGCTCGTCAAGCCCCTCGTTACACACCTGCTCGGCTAGTTCCAACGAAAACGAACCACTGAATATGGAAAGGCGGTTAAGTAACGTTTGTTCACCCTCGCTCAAAAACTGGTAACTCCAGTCCATTGCCATGCGCAGGCTCTGGTGGCGACCCGGGCCAGTGGATGCGGCCCGGCTCAGCAAGCGGAACGAGTCGTTTAATCGGCTAGCAATCTGCTGTGGCGTGAGCAGCTTCACGCGGGCGGCGGCCAGTTCCAGGGCCAGGGGCATGCCATCCAGCTGCTGGCAGATCGTGGCGACAGCCTCAACGTTGTCTGCGGTGAGCGCAAAGGTGGGCACAACCTGCTGAGCACGTTCCACAAACAGGCGCACCGCTTCAGACTCACGGAGCCTTTCAAGCACGGTCGCCGCGTCCACCCCGCTGGCAAGGGGCGGCGTTTCCAGTGGCTGCACGGTGAACTGGCATTCCTGGCCCAACCCCAGCGGGCGCAGGCTGGTCGCAATCAGGCAGAGTTGGGGGCAGGCAGCCAGCAGCGCATGGGCCAGGCGGGCACACTCAAACAGCAGGTGTTCGCAGTTATCCAGCACTATCAGCGTCTGTTTCGGCTGTAGTTGTTCGGTGAGCAATTCCTGCATCGGCCTGCTGGTAGCCGTGTCGAGGTTCAGCAGCGCGGCCAGGGTGTGCGGCACAAAAGCGGGGTCGGCCACGGCGACAAAATCACACCAGAAGACACCATCGGGGAAGCGGGAAAGGGACTGGTGGGCCACATGGAGGGCGAGGCGGGTTTTGCCGCAGCCACCTGGCCCGGTGAGCGTCACCAGGCGGTGTGTTGCAAGCAACTGGTGCAGTGCAGCTGCGTCGCGAGCACGCCCGATAAAGCTGGTCGCTGGGGTGGGAAGATTCTGCATGATACCATTCGGCATGGTGCATGGAGCTGCCACCAGCTGCCAACCTGCTATGCCACCAGCGCGATGGGGGAGCGCTTGTTGAATAAAGCGCTCCCCCACTCGTCTACAACACCTTCACCGGCTTCAGCAGGCCGGGGCGCTCGGCGTTGGCCGCCTCAATCGCCTTTGCCGACCCCATCACCACCACGTCGCCCTGCTCACGGAGGGCGTCCAGCACATCGCCGAACTGGCGGAAGTGTTCCAGGCTGGTGCTGAAAATCTCGTCGCGCACCTGCTGGCGCTGGGCATCGCTTTCGCCAATCAGGTAGCGCACCATCGAGGTGTAGCCCTTGGCATCGGGCAACTGGTAGCCGTCAATGTCGCCAATCACGCCGATGATGCTCCGCTCCAGGTCGCGGGGCGTCATGTCCACCTTGCGCAAAAAGTCGCCTGCACCGTCGTAGACGTTGAGCGTGCCGAGCAAATTCGGGTCGCGGTAGGAAACGAAGGTAAATAGCCCGGAGCGCTTGCTGAAGGAACACCCGCCGCCGTAGGCCCCGCCCTGCACCCGCACCTTTTCCCACAGGTAGCTGGTGCGCAGATATTTGCTGATTACCGCCGAGGAGCCGTGGTAGCGGTAGCCAAGATCGTAGAGATTGCCGCCTTTGCCCACGTAGTTCACCTGGGCCGGGATGGTCAGCCCGTCCTGGTTGAAGCTGCCAGCAACACCCCAGGCCGCTGGACTCAGCGGGGCGGTGGGGAACTGCTCCAGAAACGCTTCCAGGTGTGGCGCAAAGCTGCCCCAGCTGCCCCGGTCAAGCGTCACATTGCAGAGCATGGCGTTGCGGTTCACCAGGTAGCCCCGCACCTGCTCCAGTTTCGCCAGCACGCCAGGCCAGTCGTTATCAATCTCCTCCAGCAGCTGCCGCAGGAAGAAGAGATAACTGACGCCGCCCATCATCTCGTCGGCCCAATCGGACTCGTTGAAGCGGGCGCTGAGGCGGCTGCTCACCACGCCGTTGCCACCGGGCACCAGGCCTGCTTCCATGCCCGCTTTGCGCTTCAGCACCACCTGCCGGAAGCGCTCGCGGTTGTCGAGTTGAACCGTGAGCAGCACATCACGCATAATCGCCAGCAACTCGTCCGTCTGGCCCAGCAGAGCCTTGCCCCGCAGCAAAAACCATGCGCTGCACGGGTCGGCGGGCGCAATCGTGGCCGTAAACGCCGAGGGGTAAACGCCGCCAGTATTGCGACCAATGCGCTGGGTCAGTTTAACGAAGTCTTCCTTCTCGGTGCCAAGCTCCACCAGCGCCCGCCCGAACAGCGGCACATAGGGCAGCAGGTTGGCGGGCACGGTGTGCATGTTCAACGCCAGGTCAACATACACAATCCCGCTGGTAAACAGGTCGTGGTAGAGCAAGGTCGCCCCGGCGTAGCTGCTCTCCTCCAGCGGAATGGTTTTAATCTTGCGGTCAAGGTCGTTGAGCTTAAGGCTGGGGATAGTAGCCACGGCCTCTGGTGCATCCGGCGTTTCCTGCATCAGCTTGAGCTTTTGCGTCTGGGCGATGATCTGCTGCACCTCGGTCTCGTTCATGGTGGTGCGGGCCGCATCAAGGCGGGCGCGCTCAGCCGCGTCATCACGGGCCGATTTTTCCGGGTCGGGCCGCAGCAGCACGGTGGTGCGGTGGTTGTTGTGCAAGAAGTAGCGCTCGATCAGCCCTTCAAAAACCCGTTCGCCGCCAGCAAGCCGCTGCTTCAGGCTAGCCAGCGGCCCTTCAAACGAGAGAAAGGCCAGCGGGTCATCGTCATAAACCCAGGTGCCCAGGGCGCGGAACATGAGGGCCAGACCACGGGGAAAGGAGCCGGTGTTGTTTTCGCGCAGGCTGAACTCGATCGTGTTCATGGCGGCGGCAATTGTTTCGGCGTCAATGCCGTTTTCGGCCAGGCCCCGCAGCGTGTCAAAGATCAGTGTTTCAACTTTGGCCACGTCCTCGTCGGCGATATTCTTCAGGCCCACCGAGAAGTAGCTCTGGCGGATGCGCCCAGACAAACCGCCGCCGGTCACATCGTCGCCCAGGCCCGAGTCGATCAAGGCTTTGCGCAGCGGCGCGGCGGGCGTGCCCAGCAGAATGAAGGAGAGAATGCTCATCGCCAGGGCCGCTTCCGGCTCGCGCTGCTCATCCAGCAGCCAGTTCACCGTGTGCAGCGTCTTTTTGCCCGCTGGCGCGTCTGTCGCCACGGCATAGGTTTCTTCCACCACCCTGGGGGCACTAAAGGGCGACTGAAGACCAATCTCAGAATTGGGCGTAATGCGCTCAAAATCCTTCAGATAGTCGTTCACCAGCCGCAGCCGCTCCTCGGGCGGGTCATCGCCAGCGAAAAAGATGTATGCGTTTGAAGGGTGATAGAGCGTATCGTGAAACTGCTTGAACTGCTCGTAGGTCAGGTCAGGAATGGCCCTGGGGTCGCCGCCAGAGTCCACGCCGTAGGTGGTGTCGGGGAAGAGCGACTGCTGCGAGGCGCGGTAGAGCAAGCTGTCGGGCGATGAATAGGCACCCTTCATCTCGTTGTAAACCACGCCCTTAAAAATCATCGGCTCGTCGAGGCGGCTGAGTTCGTAGTGCCAGCCCTCCTGCTGCAACACCTCGGGCGAAATGCGGGGGTAAAATACCGCATCCATGTAGACATCCACCAGGTTGTAGAAGTCCTGCAAGTTCGTGCTGGCCACCGGGTAAGCCGTTTTGTCGGGAAAGGTCAGCGCGTTAAGGAAGGTCTTGACCGAGCCTTTCAGCAGCTGCACAAACGGCTCCTTGATGGGGTATTTGCGCGAGCCGCACAGCACCGAATGTTCCAGAATATGGGCAATGCCGGTTGAGTCTTTCGGCGGCGTGCGAAAGGTCACGCCAAAGGACTTGTTTTCGTCGCCGTTTTCCAACGAGAGCAGTTGCGCCCCCGTTTTTACATGGCGGTAGAGGCGGGCACGGGTATTCAGCTCAGGAATGTCCTGATCACGGAGCAGTTCAAAACCATGCAATTCCGTCATAAGCAACCTCATTTTGCTGATGTAGGGGCGAGTTGTGTGTTCGCCCAGAACGAGGATCGGGAACCGAGGTACAACAACCTGGCCTGGCCAACCATGTGGCTATCCAGAGGAGTCGTCGTTACGGTTCGCCATTTATCTAACTATTCGGGTATTGTACCAGAATCTCGCCTGGGGATGGGGCGTTTGTGGGAGACTCAGGGGGAGAAAAAGCGCTTGAACCCACAGACTACCCGGATTTCCCAGACAAGCCTCAAAACTCATCTGCGTCATCTGTGTAATCTGTGGATGTATATGCGTTGCTACGAGCGGGTGGGGGACACCAGTCCCAGGGCCACGGCCTTGTTGATAGCCTCGGCCCGTGAGCGGGCAACGAGCTTGCCAAAAATATGTCCCATGTGACAATACCTTCGCCAAAACTGACTGGGGATACTTATGGCTTTTGTGGTACTGTTGGGGCGATCAACCCAACCAAACAGAAACACACAAAAGCCATGGAT
>JALONX010000300.1 GCA_025454695.1 Chloroflexaceae bacterium | reverse complement strand
TGCCGCACCTGGAGCAGGAGAGCCGCCGGGTGCGGGCCGGCCAACTCGATCTCTTTGTGGGGCGCAACTGCCTGCTCAGCGCCCACAAGCAGCCCCTGCCCTTCGCATCAACCGTGCTGGCCCGCGCCCGCCAGAACCCAACTCTGGTGCAGCTCGACTCGGCCTTTATGCTCTACATTATTCTGGATGAGTTGCTGGACTACTACGAAGAGCTTTCTGAGGCGATTGAAAACGACATTGAGGAGATGGAACAACGGGCCTTAAGCGACACCTCCGACGATTTCCTCAACGATCTGCTGCAACTCAAGCGCTATGTCTTCGCCCTGAGTCGGCTGGCGGTGCAGCATCGCCCGGTGTTTGCGGCCTTTCTGAGGCCCGATTTCGCCTTTATCTCCGGCGACGAGGTGGAACCCTACTTCCAGGAGTTGCAGGAGCGGCTGGATCGGCTGCTTGACCTGCTGTTGCCTGCCAAAGAAAACATCAACGGCGCGTTTGAAATTTACACTTCGCATGTGGCCCACCGCACCAACGGCGTGATGAAACTGCTTACCATCGTTTCAACCGTGGTGCTACCGGGGACACTCATTCTGGGCTTCTTTGGCACCAGCTTCGAGGGCCTGCCGCTCTACGACACTGGCGATTTCATCCTGATGGTGGCGCTGATCGTCCTTTCCACCGTCGGCGTGCTGTGGATGTTCCGGCGGCAAAGATGGATGTGAACCATACTGCGTACTGGGTACTGCGTAATCCGTACTGCGTAACCTGCGATGCACCTTCAATGATGCATAACAAGTTACGCATTCCACATTGCGTAGCTTGCGGTGCGCCTTCAATGCTGCATGACGAGTTACGCATTACTAGTCTGTAAAGGAAGTTACCTTGTATTTTGATCCGCAACAGCCACCGAATGAATTCGGCGTCTGGAAGCCAAAAACACGCTGATGGAGTTTGATAAAATAAACTGGACACGTCGCGCCGCAACAGCCACCGAATGAATTCGGCGTCTGAAAGCCAAAAACACGCTGATGAGCTTTAAGAAATAAAACGGGTATATGCGCTGGCCGTAGCCCTAAAGGGCGCGGCTGGGAGCTGCGAAGCCCGCCTTTGCGGGCTATACCGAATTTAATTTTTAATCTTCATAAGCGTGTTGCGCGAGAAATACAAGAAATTTTGTTTATAGAGTATTCAGGTTCCTGGTTCCCTTCGGCTTCGCGGTTCGTGAGCTTGCCTGTCCTGAGGCATCGAAGGGACGAACGGCAGGGCAGGCTTGGTTCTTGGTTCTCTCAATTCTCAATTCTCAATTCTCAACTCCTCACTCCCCCACCGCCCGCTCAATCAGCGGGTGATCTTCGAGATAGGGCAGGAATTCGATTCGTCCGCCGAGGTGTTCCACCAGGGCCGCCTCGGGCATGCTGGCCCGGCTGTAGTCGCCGCCCTTCACCACCACATCGGGGCGAATAGCCTGAATGAGTCCGTGGGGCAGGTCGTCGTCAAAGGCGATCAGGTGGTCAATGCAACTGAGCGCCGCCAGCACCTCCATGCGTTCGGCCAGGCTGCACAGCGGGCGGCCCAGGCCCTTGAGCCGCCGCACGCTTTCGTCGCTGTTCACCCCCACCACCAGCAGGTCGCCCAGGGTTTTGGCCCGGTTCAGCAGGGCGATATGGCCCTGGTGCAACAGGTCGAAACAGCCGTTGGTGAAGACGATCCGCTGCCCGTTGGCCCGCGCCCGTTCTAGCCGTTCGGCCAGGCGCTCCAGGCTTGCGGCGACTTTGTTGCCGCCGCTGAGGTGCTCGTGCAGGTCGGCGGCGCTGCATGTGACGGTGCCGTTGTGGCTCACCACAATCGCCGCAGCTGCCGAGGCGATTTCGGCGGCGGCGGGCGTGGTGGCCCCGGCGGCCAGGGCCAGGGCCAGCCCACTCACAAAGGTGTCGCCCGCCCCGGCGGCCCGCGCATGGGCGGTGGGCTGGGCGTAGGTGCGGTAGGGCAGGCTGCCCCGTTCAAACACCAGTGCCCCGTCGGTGTCCAGGGTCACCGCGGCAATCCGCGTCCCGATGCTTTCTAGCAGCCGTTCACCGTGAGAAGCAATCGCCTCAACCCGGCTTTCGACCCCACGCAGCAGGTGCGGCCCCAGCAGGCGCACGGCCTCGTTGTAGTTCGGCTTTACCGCGGTGAGTCCAGCGTTGCGGTAGGCCCGCAGGTTTTTGGCGTCGGCAAGCAGCACCCTGGGCGAACGGGCCTGCACCTCACCCAGCACCTCAATCACGCGGGGCGTCAGCACGCCGTAGCCGTAGTCAGAAACCACAATCGCGTCGCACGTGGGCACGAGGTCGCGCAGCCGTGTGATTAGCGCCCGTTCGCTGGCTCCGTCCACCGCCTCGGTATCGCCCTGGTCGTAGCGCAGCAACATGTGGCCCGAGGCGATGATGCGGTGCTTGGCCAGGGTGGCTCGGCCCGGCAGCGCCAGCAGGTGGGCGTCGTCAATGCCCCGCTCGCCAAGCGCCCGCCGCAGCAGGGTTGCCTCGCCGTCGTCGCCGCTCACCGCCAGCAGACTCACGCTGGCCCCCAGGCTGCGCAGGTTGGCGGCGGTGTTGGCCGCGCCCCCCGGCGCATCGGTGCGGCGCAACACATCCACCACCGGCACCGGCGCTTCTCGGCAGATGCGCTCGGAATTTCCCTCAAGATAGCTATCCAGCATCACATCGCCAATCACCAGCACATGCAGGTTGGCGAAGGAGTTGATGATGTGGGATAAGCTTGACATGCACACCTCTCACAAAGGCACAAAGGCCAGAACAAGCTCTCGCAAAGCCGCAAAGTTCGCTAAGGAAGGCCAGAACAAGCTCTCACAAAGGCACAAAGGCACAAAGGCCAGAACAAGCTCTCACGAGACAACGTCAACGACGTTTTCTTCCGTGCAATCGCATGGTCACCCCGAGCGCAGGGAGGGGTCTTCACCGTAATGCACTGGAGATTCCTCCCTGCGGTCGGAATGACAACGCGCAGCAGTGGGCACAAAGAAACGTTGTTTACAGAGTACTTATGAGTCTTTACAACATAATCCAGACAACCATCTGGGCAACACGCTTATGAGTTTTAATTAAGAAATTAAACGGGTATATTTGCTCGCCGTAGCCCTAAAGGGCGCGGCTCTCATGTGCGAAGCCCGCCTACGCGGGCTATACCGGAATTAATTTTTCATCTTCATCAGCGTGTTTGCGCCTTCCAGACGCCGAATTTATTCGGTGGCTGAGGCGGCACGGCGTGTCCGGTTCTTTTTGTAAACGTCCATTAGTCCGCGTCCTGGCCTACACGCGGACTAAAGTCCGCACTACACGTACCATACAAACCTTGTCTAAAGCTGCCAGGTTCACTAAGGGCAGCAGGTAAACAGGCAAGTGCGAGTCCTTTGCGCCTTTGCGCCTTTGCGAGAGCCACATGTGTCATCCTGCTTTGTGCGCAATCACCTGGCGGAAGAAGGCCACCAGCCGCTCGGCATGGGCATCGAAGGTAAACTGCTCGCGCTGCCGCCAGACGTTGTCGCGCAGGCGGGCCATGTGCGTTTCATCCCGCAATTGCTCGGCCAGCTCTGCCATGGAGCTGAAAAACAGGCCCAGGTTCATGTCACGGGCCAGGTTCTGGCTGGCCACCAGTGCGCCGCTGTTGTCGCGCTGGAGCATGGGCAGCCCGGCCACGGCCAGCGTGGCGATGCGGGCCGGGTAGTTCAGGTCGTCCCAATTGGCCCGCCGCAGGTCGCCGCCGTTCGCGCTGGCGAAGTAGTGCAGCCAGCCCGCGTCGTACTGCGAAAACTCGGCCAGCCAGCGATCCTGACCCACGTTAGCATGCAGGTGCAGGTGGCGTGGCGCGAGGCTTCTGGCCTTCTCAATCCAGGCTTTCCACTGGCCATGGGTAAAATCGCCGTAGAAGTGCAAATGGACACCCGCCGCAGCCAGTTCGGCCACGGTGTGGGGGTGCAGACCAATCGGGCGACCAGGCACCACGGTGTGTATCTCGCCGTCGCGCTCGGACAGGCGCGGCGAACGTTCGCCCACAAACCAGTCCCGCTTGGGCAGGTCGCCGTCTAGCACCAGGGTCGGGGCGCGACCCGTGAGTCCAGGGTCAAGCGTTTCGTACCAGTCACGCATCGCCGGGCTGGAATAGATCTGGCCATCGGCCCGCTGGTAGAGTTCAAGCATCTCGCGCCAGTGGCCCTTTTCCAGCGAGATAAACGGCCCCTCCTTGAAGTGCCAGACAAAGGGCACGCCGGGGTTTTCGCGCAGCACATGGTGGGCAAACGGCACCGCCTGCCAGTTGAGCAGGGCGTAGATCAGGTCGGGCTGGAGTTGGCGAACAGCGGCCTGCCAGTTCTGGCGGGGCAGGTCTTGCACATGGCCGAAGGGCAACGGGCCAACCGTGTTGTACCAGTAGGGGTCGGGCATCCAGAGGCCGTAGAGCTGGTGCCCCCGTTCTTCCAGCGCCAGCACCCGCTCGGCGTTGTAGGCCAGTTCGCCCACCAGCAGAATCTTCAAGCCAGCGGCGGCGGGCGGCGTGGGCGGGCGCTCGCGGAAGCGGCGGTAGTGGGTCTCCTCATCAATGAAGTTGCCGACCGTAGTGTGAAAACGCAGCGGTGCTTTAATCTTAAAATGCACCCGGTAGGGGTTAATGCCGCCAAGCGGCTCCCGCAGCAGCTTGTGGCGCTGGGCCGGGTGATCCACCCATTCGCATGTCACCGCGCTGGTGCCGACGAACTGGCCGTAGGGCCGCAGCCTGGCCCAGTACATGCGCTCCAGGTCGTCCGTCACCAGTTCGGCCCGTTCCAGCCAGCGCTCAGGGCAGCGGCGGTGCAACACCTGCACCAGCTGCAACGGTTCGCCGGGCAACTGGCCCTCGGTGCTGCGGTTGTAGTGGTGGCGCATGCCGGAGAAGGCCAGCACCGCGTCGGGGTTTTCATGTAAACAGCTCAGCAGCGATTGCAAATGCTCCGGGTAGTAGACATCGTCGGAGGGCAGGTAGGCGATAAACTCGGCCCGCGCCTGCCCCAACGCATGGTTGAGGGCCGCACCCATGCCGCCGTTCTCGGCCAGCCGCGTGTAGACAATGCGCCCGTCGGCCAGAAATGGCTCCACCACCGCCGCCGTGTCATCGGGCGAGCCGTCGTCCACAATAATCAATTCCCAATCGGCCAGCGTCTGGGCCTGGGCACTGGCCAGCGCCCGCCCAATAAAGGCCGCCTGGCCATAGGTGGGCATCAAAATCGAGATAATTGGCGATTGACGATTGACGATTGACGATTGACGATTGACGATTGGCATAAGCTTCTCATGTGACCGAAGACCGGAGACGGAAGACCGGGTTACGCCACGACGCACTGAATATCGTTATCCATCATCGGGTTGCGTGGTGGGCGAACACCAGGTTCGCCCCTACGGCGGTGCGTTTTCTGCGTTCATCGTTCCGCGTTCATCGTTTACATGGCGGGCGGAAACGGCGACCGCGCCCCGCCGTAATTGCATTTCATTGTGGGCGGGTCACCGACCGCGCCCCTACGCGATGACATCATCGTTGTCATACATTGGTGTTCATACTTCATACCTCATTCTTCATCAATTCCCGCTCACGGCCAGCTCGACTCGGTCATCGGCGTGATGATGATCTCCTGCACGGCGGAGTTGAGCGGCATTTGCACGGCGAAGAGGATGGCCTGGGCCACGTTGGCGGGGTCTTGCAGGTTGGCCTCGTCCGGCATGGGGATGCCCTGGTCGGCGAAGCGGTCGAAGAAGTGGGTGCGCATGCCGCCCGGCACCATGGTGGTGACGCGGATGTTGTGGGGACGGCCTTCCACGCCGAGGCTGCGGCTGAAGCCCATCAGCCCCCATTTGCTGGCGTGGTAGGGCGCGGCGTTGGCCCAGGCCCGCGTGGCAGCGGTGGAAGCGATGTTGACGATGTGGCCGCCGCCCTGCTCCCGCAGCAGCGGAAACGCCGCCTTGGCGAAGAGAAACGGCCCCCGCAAGTTCACCCCCATCACCTGATCCCACTGCTCAATCGTCAGCTCCTCCACCGAAAGGGTGTGATCCACGGCGGCGTTGTTGACCAGCACATCCAGCCGCCCAAAGCGCTCCCGTGCCGCTGCCACCGTGCGGCCCACCTGGGCCGCGTCGCTCACGTCGCAGGCCAGGGCCAGGTGCTCGCCGCTGGCAGTCAGTTCGTTCCGCACCCGTTCCGCCGCCGCCTGCCGAATATCTACGCAGGCCACCATGCAGCCCGCCGCCGCAAAAGCCCGTGCCGTGGCCGCGCCCAGGCCGCTGCCCGCGCCGGTGATGAGGACGGCTTTGCCGTTTAATGGTGTTTCCATGGATTACTCCTTACAATTGCAGATTGTAGATTGCAGATTGACCCTGAGAAACCCCAATCTCCAATCGCTAATCTCCAACGACACGCTCCAGCGGCTCAACCTCGCCCACGGGGTGGACGTGAAATTCCTCGATCAGCTCACCGAAGAGACTCACCGCGTTGTGCTGGCGGTCGGGCACGGTGGTGGGCAGGCCCATGTGGTAGGTGCCGCTGGGGATAATGCCGCAGCCGCCGTATTTGCGCAGCAACAGAAACTGCACCACCACCTCTTCGCCCGCATGGTTGGGCGGCAGCCGTTCCCACCACGAAAAGCCGCCGACGCTCAGCAGTTTGAACCGGTCGTACAGCACATTGGCCCCGCCGACCCAGGCCACTTTGTAGCGCACGGTTTCGCCGTTGGGGGCCAGGCGCAGCTCCAGGTGCAGCGGGTTGGCCGCATTGTTGACCTTGTGGCGGTGCCAGACAGCGGGCAGCGTTTCGGGCGAAAATGGCTCCGGGCGCACCGGGCCATGCCAGCGTTCGAGGTGCTGTTCGTGGGGGCGCTCGTCCCGCAAGAAGTTCAGCCCCACGGCGGCGCAGCCCACAAAGCCGCAGCGCTCGTGCTGAAGCACCGCTAGCATGCGCCCCAGCACTTCCGGCTCCAGCAGCACGTCGTCGTCGAGAAAGTGGACGTAGGGCGCGGCGCTGCATTCCAGCAAGAAGTTGCGCTGTTCGGCCAGCCCGCGCCGGGGCAGGTGGCGATGCACCGTCACGCAGTGTCCACGCCATTCCAGCGCCTGAATGGCAGTGCGCACCTCAAGGCTCCGCATGGGCGACAGGGACTCGTCGCTCTGGTCGGAGATGATCACGTCGAAGTCGGTGAAGCTCTGCCCAAGCAGGCTGGTCAGCACCATCGCCAGGCCCGTGGTGCGGTTACATGTTGGGATGAGAATATCAACAAGCGCCATGTTGTTTATCGTAAGAATTGAGAACCACGTTCAGTTGGCAGTCCGCAGTTTGCAGTTTGCACTCTACACTTTACACGGCTGAGACGATTACCAACTGCCAACTGCTAAGCGCTTAGCTCCTCTGCGTCTCTGCGTCTCTGCGTTAAAATTTCCGATCAGTCGCCCCCCAGTTCGCGGGTGAGCAACCCCGTTTCCAGCCGCTGGCGGCGTTCGGCGAGCAGGCTTTCGTAGAGGGTGGCGGTGCGCTGGGCCACGGTGGGCCAGGTAAATTCCCGCTCCACCCTGGCCCGCGCCGCGTAGCCCATGGCGATGCGCTGTTCGGGATGGGTTAGCAGGTAGTGCAGGCTGGCGGCGAGTCGTTCGGGCGAGCGGGGCGGCACCAGCAGGCCGGTCACGCCGTCGTGAATGGTGTGACTTAGCCCGCCCACGGCAGAACCGACCACCGGGCGGCCACAGGCCATCGCTTCCAGCGGCGTCAGGCCGAACGGCTCGTACCAGGGCGTGGTCACCGCCACGTCACCAGCGCCGTAGAAGTAGCGCAGCACCTCTGGCTGGCGCTTGCCATAAAACAGCACGCGGTCGGCCACGCCAAGCTCGGCGGCGAGCTGCCGCAGCACGCCGATCTCCGGCGTGGTCGCCGGGTCGGGGTCAGCGCTTTCGCCGCCGACCACCAGCATCCGCATCGGCAGGTCGCTCTGGTGGGACAGGATGGCCAGCGCCCGCACCACATTGCGCACGTCTTTGCGGGGCAGCATGCGGCCCACATAGACAATCGTAAATTCGTTGCCCTGCAGGCCGATGCGCTGGCGAGCCTCGGCGTGGGGCACTGGCTGAAACATGTCGCAGTTGGTGCCGCCGGGCACCACCGTGATGCTGTTCGGGTCGGCGGCGTAGTCATCCTGCAGTTCGCGGCGCTCGGCGGGGCATTGGGCAATGATGCGATCCATCTCACGCACAATCTCTCGCTCCACGGCCATGCGTTCGGGCGGGCTGGTGTCGGCGCTGCCCTGGTGGCGGCGTTTAGTGGCCCCCAGCGCATGAAACAGCTGAACAGCGGGGATGTTCAGCAGGCGGCGCAGACCCAGAGTTACCCAACCCGACATCCAGAAGTGAGCGTGGAGCAGGTCATAGCGAGCGCCGTC
Organism: Chloroflexaceae bacterium; assembly: GCA_025454695.1. Classification (GTDB taxonomy): domain Bacteria; phylum Chloroflexota; class Chloroflexia; order Chloroflexales; family Chloroflexaceae; genus JALONX01. The sequence goes on along the minus strand of JALONX010000300.1, from coordinate 1,732 downwards.
GCGTACCATAAACTGCAAAAAATTACGCCGGAACACGGGCATCCACGGCCATAGCTCATCTTTGGGCAGCGGTGCTGCTGGCCCCGCCACCAGGTTGATCACGCGCACGCCCGGTGCCCAGTTCACCACCTCGGCGGCGCTGGCGTCTTCGCGGCGGGTAAAGATGTCCACCAGGTAACCCCGCCGGGCCAGCTGGCGGCTCACAGCATCCACGTAGACGTTCTGGCCGCCAGCGTCGGTGCTACCCAGTACGGCCACCGGGCTGGCGTGTTCACTGATAAAGGCGATGCGGGTGGGACGTTTCATGCGCAATCCTTACTTCTACTGCGTACTGCGTAATCCGTGAAACGTGAAACGTACTGCGTAATCCGTGAAACGTGAAACGTACTGCGTACTGCGTAATCCGTAATCCGTAATCCGAGTAATCGTCAATCGTCAATCGTCAATCGCCAATCGCCAATTGCCAATCGCCAATTGCCAATCGTCAATCGTCAATCGTCAATCGCTAATTGTCTGGCTTCGGTCTCCGGTCGTCGGTCTCCGGTCGTCGGTCTACGGTCAATTTCAAATCTCCAATCTCTAATCTCTAATCATCTGAAAGGCCTTGTTCCAGTCGCGAATAAAGCGTTCCATGCCGAAGCGCTCGTGGGCCAGGGCGCGGGCGTTGGAGCCGAGCCGCTGGGCCAGCCCCCGGTCGGCCAGCAGTGCCTGCATGCGCGCCACCAGTTCATCCACATCGCAGGAGACGTAACCGTGAACGCCGTGTTCGATCACGGCGGGCACTTCCGTCGTGGCCAGGGCCACCACCGGCATGCCAATCGTCATGGCCTCAATCACGGCTAGCGGCAGGCTGGTGTAGCGCATGGGGCTGAAGAGAAAACGGTATTCGCCCACCACCCGGTGCAGGTGGCGGTAGGGCACATCGCCCAGGCCACCCAGTTCCGCCGTTTCCATGCCCGCCAGCGTTAGCGGCACCCGTTCGCGGGCCTGGTTGAAGATGTCGAGGCCAGCGATGCGGGGGCGGCGCTGCATGCAGTTCACCACTGCGATGCCCTGCTCGCGCCAGCCGCTGTAGATGGCCGCCGGTTCAACCGCGACGCTATGCTCGATGACGGTGGTGGGCGTGCGGCAGTTGTCCCACATCAGCCGGTTGAAGTGGGTGACATGCACCAGCAGCATATCGGGGTCATCCACCACATGCGCTGTGTCGGTGGGGTGGGGGCGGGGCGTGTTATGCTCCAGGTAGATTTTGGGCAGGCGGCGCTGTTCAGCGCTCAAAATGTCGTACTGGTCTTGCTGGTAGTTCTGCGGACTTTGAAACAGAATCACGTCAAGGTTCAGTTCGCGCACCCGTTCCGCAGGTACCTCCCGCATGTTGTCGGGCAGGTCGAAACTTGCGCCGCGCCCACCGTAGCCAGGGCCGCGCTCCGCCGTGACAGGCAAAAACCAGTTGTGGGGCAGCCGGGCCAGGCTATTCAGGTAGCTGCCGTGGACGTGCCATGTGAGAATGTTGAGTGGTTTCATAGTTACGAGTGACGAGTTACGAGTTACGAGTACACGAACGCAAAGGCAATGAAGGAAATGAGGGAAATACTGCTGAGCATCAAGCTATCATTTCCTTTATTGGCTTTATTAGTCTGTTCAAAAAGTTATCGTATGTTTTGAGCTGCTTCATCCACCGAATGAAACCGGCGTCTGGAAGGCCAAAACATGCTGAAGCGTGTCGCTAACG
>JALONX010000299.1 GCA_025454695.1 Chloroflexaceae bacterium | reverse complement strand
CTCCTTCGAGTTCTTTCCGCCGAAGGACGCCGAAGGGACCGCGCGACTGTTCGAGACCGCGGCCGAGCTCGTGCGCTACGAACCCGCGTACGTTTCCGTCACGTACGGCGCCGGAGGCAGCACTCGAGATCTCACCGTCGAGCTCGTCGGCCGCATCCAGCGCGAGCTCGGGCTCGACGCGATGGCGCACCTCACCTGCGTCGGGGCCCGGCGCGAGGAGCTCGCCCAGGTTCTCGAAGCGCTTCACGAGCGGGGAATCGAGAACGTGCTCCCGCTTCGCGGAGATCCGCCGAAAGGCGAGACGACCTTCGTCCCCGTCGAGGGCGGTTTCTCCTACGCCTCGCGTGGCCTGCTGCTGAGCGACCACGGCCCAACCCACGTAGATGCCTTAAGCCACCTTGACCCGCGCCCGGAAGCCCCCAGCATTGAGAAGATGGCGCTGGAAACCTTTTACGGCTCTGCCACGTGTATTGATGTTTCGCACGCCGCGCCGCGCACCTACATCAGCGCGGCGATGCTGGACGCTGCTGTGGACACTGCCCGCACCGAGGTGCGCCCCGGCGATATTCTGCTCTTCTACACTGGCACCTTCAACCGGCTTGGCGGCACGCCCGACTACTGTTTTCAATACCCTGGACTGGACGAAAGTGCCGCCGACTGGATTGTGGCGAAGGGACTCAAGGCTTTTGGGGTAGACTCCCCCAGCCCCGATAACCCGATCAGCCGTACCTATCCCATTCACATGATGTGCCGCGAACAGGGCATTACCCACTGGGAAAACCTGGCCAACCTCGACCAGTTGGTGGGCAAGCGCTTCACCTTTATCGGCTTCCCGCTCAAAATCCGCGCTGGCACCGGCTCGCCCGTGCGGGCGGTGGCGGTGTTGTAAGGGTTAAGGGTTAAGAGTTAAGGGTTACTTTCATTGTGAGCATTGAATATAACCCCTAACCCCTAACCCCTTGCCTATCGTTAACTTCTGTGGAGAAAGATATGACGCAACCTGAAGGCAAAGTTATCATCACGTGTGCCCTGACGGGCGGCATTCATGGCAAGGAGGCCAACGCTAACTTGCCCGAACAGCCCGACGAGATTGTGGCCCAGGGCATTGCTGCATGGCGGGCGGGCGCGGCCATCCTTCATGTGCATGCCCGCACGCCCGACGGTGGCAACACCATGGATCGGGCCATCTACCGCGAGTTGCACCAGCGGCTCTGTGCCGAGACTGACGCGATTATCCAGCTGACCACGGGCGGCAGCCCCCGTTTGCCAGTGGCGGAGCGGCTCAACACGGTGCTGCTCAACCCGGAAATGTGTTCGCTCAACATGGGGTTGCTCAACTTCTTTATTCGCGGTGAGCAGGTGTTTTTCAGCAACCACCGCTCCGACATTGCCCGCTTCGCCCGCGAGATGCAGCGGCGCGGCGTGCGCCCGGAGATGGAAGTCTACAACATTGCCATGCTGGAGGAGTGCGAACACCTGATCAGCACGGGGATTCTTGAACCGCCCTTTGTGATCAACTTTGTGCTGAACACGCCGACCCAGGGCGGCCTGCGGGGCACGCCAATTAACCTGGTGGAGATGAGCCGCCGTCTGCCCGCCGGTGTGATCTGCAACGTAAGTTCCATGGGGCGCACCCAGCTGCCGATTACCACCATGGCCATGGCCATGGGCCACAATGTGCGGGTGGGCATGGAGGACAACGTCTACTTCCGCAAGGGCGAACTGGTGCAGCACAACGCCCAGCTGGTAGAACGGACGGTACGCATCGCCCGCGAACTCGACCTGACCCCCGCCACGCCGGACGAGGCCCGCGAAATTATGCAGCTGCGCGGGCGGGCTGCCGGAGCCATCCCCACGCCGCTCGTCGCCGATGAGCAGCCGCTGGTGGAGTAGAAGGGTGAGGGGTTAAGGGTTAAGGGTTAAGGGTTAAGGGTTAAGGGTGAATGAAGTGCTGATTCTAGCGTAATCCGTAATCCGTAATTCTGAGTCTGTCATCGTGTCATCGTGTCATCGTGTCACTCTGAGTTCGGTCAATCTGCAATCTGCAATCTGCAATCCACAATCTGCAATGGAGCCTGTGATGGACGTTCTAGGCATGGATCACGTTGGCCTGATTGTGGCCGATGTGGAGCGCTCGAAACAGTTCTATGGCACGGTGTTGGGGATAGACGAAGTGCCCCGCCCGGCCAGTTTCACCTTTCCCGGCGCATGGTTTCGGCGCGGGCGGGCCGAGTTTCACCTCATCGGCGAGGGCGAGGCCGGGCGGGCGGGCCAGGTGGTGGCCAGCTACCGGGCCGATGAGATGCAGCGGGGCTATGCCACGCACATCGCCCTGGAAGTGGCCGATATTGAGGCCGCCCAGGCCCACCTGGCAGCCCAGGGCGTGCCGCTGGTGGGCGGGCCGCAGCAGCGGGGCGACGGCGTCACCCAGCTCTACATCCTCGACCCCGATGGCTACATTATCGAACTCTTCGCCTGGACGAAGGGCTGACATGTCTCTCGCAAAGGCGCAAAGGCGCAAAGGAGTCTCGCCGGGTTGTGTTTTTGCTTTTCTTTGTGCGCTTTGCACGTGTATGCAGCTGCTTATCATCAAGAGTGCAACGGAACAAGGCGCAAAGGAGTAGCATCCGTTCATTCTTCCTGCTTTTCTTTGCGTGCTTTGCGCCTTGGCGAGAGCTAACATGTGTTCGTAGTTGTGTACGCAATGGAGCGTGACGATGGCCCAACGTTTGATTGATTTAACCCAGCCAATTTTCGAGGGCATGGTGCTGTGGACGGGCCACCCGCCGACGAAAATCACCGTGCATGCCACCCACGAAAGCACCGCGCCCACGCTCACCCCGCCCTACAGCTTCACCGCCGAAACCATCCAGATGACGACCCACGCCGGGACGCATGTGGACTCAATCAGCCATATTGACCCCCGCTCTGGCGCGCCGTCCATCGAGCAGATTCCGCTGGAATGGTTTTACACCGAGGCCATCTGCATTGATCTCTCGCACCTGCCGCCCCGCACCGAATATAGTGTGGCCGATATCGAGGCTGCCCTGGCAGCACACAACCTGAGCATCAAGCCTGGCGACACGGTGCTGATCCACTCCGGCCACTACGCCCGCACCCGCGACACCCCGGCCTACGCCAGCGAGTATTCCGGCCTCAGCCGCGAAGCCGCCGAGTTCATCTACGGTGCGGGCGCGATCAACATTGGTGCGGAGGCCCCTAGTGTGGATGTGGCCGGAACGACGCTCTACCCGGCCCATCTGGTGTGCCGGGAGATGCAGCGGCTGAACACCGAGAATCTGGCCGACCTGAGCGAAATTGTAGGCAAGCGATTTCGTTACCTTGGCCTGCCTTTGCCCATCCGCAATGGCACTGGTTCGCCTATCCGCGCCGTCGCCGTGTTAGAGGAGTAGCCACAGAGGGCACAGAGGACACAGAGAAGAACAATAAAGTTGATGCGTACTGCGTAAACCGGAAAGGGAAATGAAGGAAATAAGGGAAATGATGACCTGCTGCTGAGGATAACTTCCCTCATTTCCTGTATTTCCTTTGCTGCTAAAAAGCTCGTAACTCGACCCTCGTAACTTGTAACTCGTAACTCGTAACTCGTCTGGAGGTACACATGAAACCAGCCCCGTTTCGGTATGTTGCAGCCCAAAGTGTGGAAGAGGCTGTGAGTCTGCTGGCGGAGCACGGCGATGAGGCGCGGGTGCTGGCGGGTGGCCAGAGCCTGGTGCCGCTGATGAACATGCGCCTGGCCCGCCCCGCCGTGCTGGTTGACATCAACCCGGTGGAGGCGCTGGCCTATGTGCAGGCCAACAACGGCCATCTGGCCATCGGGGCGATGACCCGCGACGCCGCCCTGGAACGAGCGTCGGCGGCGGTGGCCCATTCCAACCTGCTGATTGAAGCGGCCAGATGTGTCGGCCATCCCGCCATTCGCAACCGTAGCACAGTGGGCGGCAGCATTGCCCATGCCGACCCGGCTGCCGAACTGTCCGCCGTGATGCTGGCCCTTGACGCCCAGTTTGTGTTACAGAGCAAAGCCGGGAGTCGCACTGTTGCCGCCGCCGATTTTTTCCAGGGCTACCTGCAAACCAGCATGGCCGAGGGCGAACTACTGACTGCAATCCAGCTGCCGCAGCTTGCGCCCAACTCCGGCAGCGCCTTTGTGGAATACGCCCGCCGCGAGGGTGATTATGCCCTGGCCGGCGTTGCCGCCGTGGTGACCCTGGCCGCCAATGGCAGCATTGCCGATGCGCGGCTGGCGCTGTGCAGCGTTGGCCCCACCGCCCTCCGCGTCAGCAGCGCCGAAGTGGCCTTGCGTGGCCAGCAGCCGGGAGCCGAGGCATGGGCCAGCGCCGCTGCCGCCGTCAAAGCCGCCGTCACCGAAGCACCCTCCGACATCCACGGCTCGGCCAGCTACCGCCGCCACCTGGCAGGCGTGCTAACCGAACGGGCCCTGGCGTTGGCAGCAAGCCGGCTGAAGTAAGACCCTAGTCTCTCACAAAGGCACAAAGGCACAAGGGACGCATGTGAGTGTTCTTCAGCCCTCCTTCGCGTCCTTCGCGTCCTTCGCGGATCGGCTCTGGTCAATCTGCAATCTACAATCTGCAATCTGCAATCAAAAAGGAACACCCATGGAACAAGATTTTCTGACCGTCCGCGTCAAGGTAAACGGTGTTGATAAACGGGTGGCGGTGGAACCACGGCGCATGCTGTCCGACTTTTTGCGGGAAGACCTGGGGCTGACGGGCACGAACCTGGGTTGTGAACACGGCTCCTGTGGCGCATGCACGGTGCTGGTGGATGGCCAGAGCGTGCGGGCCTGCCTGATGTTCGCCGTCCAGGTGCATGGCAAAAGCGTGATGACGGTGGAAGGGCTGGCCAGCGACGGCCAGATGCACGCCTTACAGGAAGCCTTCTGGGAGAAGCAGGGCCAGCAATGCGGCTTCTGCACACCGGGCTTTCTGATGAGTTCGTATGAGCTGTTGCAGCACAACCCCAACCCCAACGAGGCCGAGATTCGCCATGCCATTTCGGGTAACATCTGCCGCTGCACCGGCTACCAGCACATTGTCGAGGCGGTGCAGGCCGCCAGCGAAAAAGCCTGAGAAGCTCTCGCAAAGCCGCAAAGCTCGCCAAGCCGAACAGCTCTCACAAAGGCACGAAGGCACAAAGAAAACTCAAATCACTCGTAACTCGCAACTCGTAATTCGTTATTCGTCACTCGCCGGAGGCACTATGACCATCACCGAAGCGAAACGCACATGGATCGGCAAGGATATGAAGCGCCGTGAAGACCCGGCGCTGTTGATGGGAACGGCCCAGTATACCAACGACGTGAACTTGCCCGGCATGCTGCATGCTGCCGTGCTGCGTAGCCCCTACCCCCACGCCCAAATCAAAAGTATTGACACCAGTGCCGCCAAAGCACTGCCGGGCGTGTACGCTGTTCTTTCCGGATCAGAAGTGGCCGGGATGATCACGCCGCTGCCCCGCTTCTGCATCGAAGAAGTGGTGGAACACGCCGTGGCTATTGACAAGGTGCGCTACGTAGGCGAAGCGGTGGCGATTATTGCCGCCGAAAGCCGCTACGTGGCCGAGGATGCTGCCGAACTGGTGCAAGTGGAGTGGGAGATGCTGCCGCCCGTGGTAGACATGGAGGTGGCTATGCAACCCGGCGCGGCCCTGGTGCATGAAAACCTGGGCACGAACCTGGTGTTTGACCAAACCTTTGTGTTTGGTGATGTGGCGGGCGACTTTGCCAAAGCCGACCGGGTGATCAAGCGGCGGCTACGCTGGCCCCGTGCTACCGCCGCGCCGATGGAGACTTCCGGCGCGGTGGCCGCGTGGAATCGGGTGAACGACAGCATTGAGGTCTGGTCGAACTGCAACTTCCTCAAGTTCTTCGAGCCGTTTTTTGCGGGCATGTTTAAGCTGCCCTTGCAAAACCTCACCTTCCACCCCATGTACACGGGCGGCAGTTTTGGCAGCAAACACGCCCTGTTTAAGCACATTGCCATTGCAGGCGTGCTGTCAAAGGTCACTGGTCGCCCGGTCAAATTTATGGAAGACCGCATTGACAACATGACCGCCAACGACAGCCAGGCCCCCGACCGCATCTACGACGCGGAGCTGGCCGTGACCAACGCGGGCAAATTCCTGAGCCTGCGGCTGCACACGGTGGATGACTACGGGGCCTACTTCCTCTTCGCCATCACCGGCAACACCAACATGATGTCGCAGATTAGCGGGCCATATACCATCAACAGTGTGGAAACTGGCATTAAAGCGGTGTTGACCAACAAAAACCAGCAGACCGTGTTTCGGGGCGCTGGCTCTGATGTGGGCAACTGGGTGCTGGAACGGCTGGTAGATGGCGCAGCCGACGAACTGGGGCTTGATCGGGCCGAAATCCGGCGGCGCAACTTTATTCAACCGGATCAGTTTCCCTACAAAATCCCTACTGGCAACTACTACGACAGCGGTGATTACGCCACCGTGCTCGACATGGCTCTGGCCAGGGCCGAACTCGACTACTGGCGCGAGGTGCAGGCCGAGGCCCGCAAAGAGGGGCGCTACATCGGCATTGGCCTGGCCTCGGCTCAGCAGCGCAGCACCTTTAGCGCCACCGAGTTCTGGTTTCACAACCCTGCGCCCCACAGCGGCGCAACCACCACACCCGAAGGGGTGCGCCTGAGTATGAACGCTGGCGGCGGCTTCACTGTCACCATGTTCTCGCCCTTCTGGGGCAACAGCCCGGAAACGGTGGTCTCGCAGGCGGTAGCCGAGGAGTTTGGCGTAGACCCAAACAGCGTGGGGATTGCCTACGGCCACACCCGCGAAGCGTTACCAAGCATCGGCCCCGGTGGCAGCCGCATGACGGTGATGCTCTCCGGTGCGGTGCATGGCGCGGCGGCCAAAGTGCGCGAGAAGATCTTCGCGATTGCAGCCCACCTGCTGGAGGCGAACCCCGGCGACATGGAATTGCGCGACGGGCGAGTCTGGGTGAAGGGCCTCAACGACCCGGCCCGTTCGCTTTCGCTGGCCGATGTGGGCGGGGCTGCCTACTATGGCAAGTTCAGCCTGCCAAA
>JALONX010000298.1 GCA_025454695.1 Chloroflexaceae bacterium | reverse complement strand
CACCTGATATAAAAGAAGGTTGCACTTCCTAGAATGACTATAGACTGGCTAAACTAATAGTCGCTGCATTAGACTCGACGAGTGACATTTAAAGACAGCTTAGTAATGGATGTGTCGGATTATTATCCAGCGTTTGAAATTCACCATTCGAGTCTATTCTACACAATCACGTGCGCAAATCTTCACAGTTCGCCTTGCGAAACTGTCGGTATGGCTGTTTATTCCTCCCAATGTTGACTTCACATAACTTACCTGCCAGTGAATCAATGTTCACTCGTGATCGCTCGAACTTTGCAGCTCATTGTAATCCGGTAAATGTTATGCATCAAACTCATCGCCGAAAGTTTTATGGGTCCTCTTACGGGAATTTTCCTTGTGAAAATTTGGTCTTAGTCAAATAACGTCGCAACCAGTGAGTTAATTTTCACATATGATGGCTTAGGTTTTGCAGGTTATTGTATTGGCTTGTCCACCGCTGATTTTGGGCGCCAGTCTGCAAGCGTAGCTCAAGATTAGCGAGAAAAGTATGGCGTCGACCGTCAAAGTGCCAGAAACTGCACTCATTCACGGTTGGAGTGGTGCGTAGGCCCTGAACAGGCTAGTTTTTGCGGAAAAAGTAGGGCCCTTCCATCTGAAAGCTGAAATTTCAAATCTCAAATCTCAAATCTCAAATCTCAAATCTCCAATCCCCAATCCCCTCAGTCCTTTATAAGTCGCATGACCGGCACGGCCAACTGATTGGGTGCGACCTCAAAAGCGCGGCGAAAATCTAAATTTCGGTCAACATCCGTATAGCTCTGAAAACCACGCTGACGTTGGAGTTCGATATATGCAAAATACTGTTTGGGCAGTCGCTCGGCCAAATAAAAGGTTAATGCCCAAGACAGCGCGTAAGCCTCTTCGGGATGCGATCGAAACAGGTGATCGCTGGTCACCAAATTATCGAACAGCGCACCCAACTCTACAGTATCCTCGCCGACCATTTGCTGAACTACCAGCGCCTTTTCGGAATGAGTGCGTAATCGAATATCGCTCCTAGGAACGTTGCTGTCGTAAACGGCGGCGATTTCGAACATCGTAGCCAGCCCCTCAACCATCCATAGGGGATGCTCAAACAGCCTCTCATGCACGCCCGTGTTGTGGGGATACAGCACGCCCTGCCAGTGATCATAGCTCCAGCCCGAGGTGCCAATGTGAACTACCATGTCAAGTTATGAGTTACGAATAACGAGTTACGAGTTGCCGGGGGCGATCCGCGAAGAGCGCAAAGGACGCGAAGCATGTGAAGGTGAAGTACATCATCGTGTCACCGTGTCACCTTGTCATCGTGTCACTGGATCAGCGGGTGCGAACCATGCGGCGCACGCCCCGTAGACCCCATTGCAAGGCGCGGGCCGGGGCTTCGGGCGGGCTGGCGGGGATGATGGGAAAGGGCTGCTGGCCCAGGCGCTCCAGGGCAGCGTTGGCGGCGGCAATGCCGGTGGTGGTGGCCCGTTCCAGAAACAGGGCCGGGTGGGGAAAACGCACCCAATCGCCGCAGCAGCTCAGGCCCGGCCAGGGGCTAACCACGCCCAGGTAGCGCGGGCTGGCCCCAATGCTGAAGCGGGTGTGGGAAGGGCTGTTGCGCTGCAAGGTCTGGTGGATACGCGTGTCGCGCAGTTCGGGGTAGGCCCGTTGCACATCGGCGATGGCGCGGGCCAGCAGAGTCTCGTCAGGCTGGTCGAGCAGCTCCTGGGGGCCGTAGATGTGGGCTTCCACCAGACTGCCGCCGGTTGCGGCGTGCCATGCGGCCACCGGCCCTTGAATGTGGTGCAGCCAGAAAAAGTTGTCAATGGTAAAATCACCGCTGCAAATACCCGACTCGGCGCTGCTGCGGGGCGCATTGCTGAACCAGAGCCGCACAATGCCGGTGCTCAAGCCCTGGGGCCATTCCAGCCGTTCGGCCACCTCGGCAGTGGCGGCGCTTTCGCGCAGCAGGTTGCGGGCCGCAGGCGCATCCAGCGCCAGAATCACATGTTTAGCCTCGCGGCTGTGAGTCTCGTTGTCCTGCTGCCAGTTCACCCGCCAACCCCCGTCCGTCCGTTCCAGACATGTGGCCTGCGCCCCCGTGCAAACAGTGCCGCCGTGAGTCTGTATTGCGCTCACCAGCGGATCGATCAGGCTGGTGCCGCTGTCGTCGGGCAAATAGTCAAAGGCCCAGGCATCGCGGCGCAGCAGGGTGTAGAAGCGCAAAAAGGCCAGAAAGCCGCCCAGCGGCACCTCTTCCGGGTGGGCTGCCAGGCCGCTCCGCATGAGCGCAGCAATAAAGGCCCGCAGCCGGGGCGGCCACTTGTCGAACAGCCCGGCCAGGGTGCGCCCGTCCAGGGCCGTCGGCTCGCAGAGCGGGTCGTAGGCCAGGGCCAGAAACAGGCTGGCGGTGACGCGGGGCAGGCCGATCAGGTCAAATGGGGTGAGCATTGCCCAGAAGCGCGGGCGCAGAAACAGGCCCAGGTAGTGAAACGGCGCGGGAATGAGGCTACGCCGCACCATGCTGCCCGCCTCGGCCCGCAGCACCCGCTTGCCTTCGCCGTGGAGCCACTCTTCGCGGCGGGCGGGCACCAGCCCTGGCGCAATGGCGTGGCGGCGCAGCAGCGCCCGCAGGTTGTGGTATTGCCCCCAGATGCCGTGAATGCCGTGTTCGGCGCGGAAGGCCCATGTGCGCCCGGTTCCCTCCAGCGTCACCGGCTCGCCCCCGGCCACCCGCCCGCCGCAGCGGGGCGCTGCTTCCAGCAGCAGCGGCGTGAGGCCACGCTCGGCCAGGTGCAGCGCCGCCGTCAGCCCGGCCAGCCCGCCGCCGATAACCACGGTTGGCAGTTGACAGTTAGCAGTTGGCAGGGAGTTAGTAGTCAATTGTTCGGCTAACTGGTGCTTGTTCGTAAGCGCAGGAAATGAAGTGGGAAGCAGTTCGCCCAGGGTTAGTGTAGCCAACTGCAAACTGCGGTCTGCACATGGGAAAGGGTAATTTTTGCTGCCAACTGCAAACTGCTGGTCTGCAAACTGGAACTGGTGGGCCGCGCAGGATTCGAACCTGCAACCCAGTCGTTATGAGCGACGCGCTCTGCCATTGAGCTAGCGGCCCGATGTACATGACAATATTATAGCATATTCCCGTTTCGAGTTACGAGTTTCGAGTTTCGAGTTGCCGAGCCCGAAACGTAAAACGTAACGCGTGAAGCGTAAAATTACGTTGTAATGTGTGCGTTGCTATCAGCGATGATTGCTTGCAGTGCCTTGCTCTGTCACCCCGAACGGAGTGAGGGATCTTGAGTGCAGAACAATGCAGATTCCTCCCTGCGGTCGGAATGACATGGATGGCCAATGGCCACAACGGAAATGTTTACAGAGTAATTATCAATATGTAAACAACGTCTTCTCCCATGAAGTGTCGTTGTCACCCCGACCGTAGGGAGGGGTCTTCAGCGCATGGCTATGCCGATTCCTCCCTGCGGTCGGAATGACAACGTGGTGCATTGCGTGCAAAAAAACTTTCTTGACACAGTAATAATTGCTGTGTCAAGAAAGATTTTTGGTGTTGTGATCGTTGCGCTGAATCCCCCAACCCCCGTACAAAGGGGACTATGGGGGTTCAGCAGGTGTCACACCGCCAAGAAAACGTTGTTTATGGAACAATAATACGTCATACAGAGGTGGACAAGCTCGCGAGACTACGAATTACGGATTACACATGGGGCGTTACGCATAAGCAGCGTTCACTCCACGCCATTGGCCCGAATCACGCCCGCGTACCATGCGGCTGAGTCCTTGGGGATGCGGCGCTGGGTGGCGTAGTCGGTGTAGACCAGCCCGAAGCGCTGGCGATAGCCCTCGGCCCACTCGAAGTTGTCCAGCAACGACCATTGGAAGTAGCCCGCCAGCGTCACGCCATCGGCGGCGGCCCGGCCCAGTTCCCGCAGGTAGCGGTTGAGAAAATCAATCCGCTGCGGGTCATGCACACGGCCATCAAGTGACACGACATCGGCCTGGGCGCAGCCGTTTTCGGTGATCACAATCGGTTTGCCGTAGCGCTCGAAGTAGAACTTTGGCCCCCAGTAGAGCATCTGTGGCACCACCGGCCAGTGCAGCAGCGTGCGCGGCGTGCTGCCAGTGTAGGGCACATCTTCTGGCTGGCCGTCGGTTCCCGCTCGGCAAAGCTCGCCGTGGTAGATGTTGGCCCCGAAAAAATCCAGCGGCTGCTGAATGGTCGCCATGTCGTCGGAACGGATGGCGGGCAGCACCGCCGCAAACTCCCGCAGGCCATCCTCCGGGTAGGAGCCGAGGAACACCGGATCGAGCCACCATGTGCTGTTCCACAGATTGCGGTTTGTAACGCTGAACATGCTCTGCTGGGCCGCCGCAATGTCCGCCGCTGTGTCTGTTGCGGGCGATTTGACGGTGCCCACGGGCGCAAAACCAACCTGGGCCGCCGTTTTGCTACGGGCGCGGATGACCTGCACCGCCCGCCCGTGGGCCAGCAGGCTGTGGTGGGCAACCCGCAGCACATCGGGCAGGTCAAGCTTGAGGCCCGGCGCATGGTAGCCACTCTGGTGGCCCAGGATCACAAAGCATTGCGGTTCGTTGAGCGTCATCCAGTGTTGCACTCGGTCGCTCAGGCGGTCAACTACCACCTGGGTGTAGTCGGCAAACCAGTCGGCGCTGGCGCGGTTGAGCCAGCCGCCCCGGTAGTACAGCTCCGCCGGGTAGTCCCAGTGAAACAACGTGACCCAGGGCTGAATGCCCGCTTCCAGCAGTGCATCCACCAGCCGATCATAAAAATCGAGGCCCTGCTGGTTGATTGCGCCGGTGCCATTGGGGATGACGCGAGACCAGGAGATCGAGAAGCGGTAGCCCTTGAGACCCAGTTCCCGCATCAGGGCCACGTCGTCACGCCAGTCGCGGTAGTGGTCGCAGGCTACCGCACCAGACTCGCCGTTGACGATTGCGCCCTCACGGCGGCAGAACAAATCCCACACCGAGGGGCCACCGCCTGCATGCACCGGGCTGCCCTCGATCTGGTAGGACGCCGTGGCGACGCCCCATGTGAAGTTACCTGGAAAGCTCATTTTGTCTCCTCCTTGAATGAATGAAGGGATGAACGATGTTTCTACTGCGTGCTACATACTGCGTAACTTCGGGCTGCAACGGTATGACTTTACGGATTACGCAGTACGCAGCACGCAGCACGTTCTACGTTGCACGCTTCACGTTCACTTGCACACCTGCGCCGGGTTGTTCGAGGCCGTTGCCGTGCGCCCGTCCAGCGTCCAGACCAGGTTGTTGTCATCAAACGCCACGCTGAAGACCTTGCGCTGGCGGCCTGGGGCGAAGGTGGCGGGCTGGCCCCGATTCTGCGGCTCGGGCGAAAAACGGTTGCGTGCGCCCAGCGGCACCGTCGCCGGGACGATGTTGTCGTTGCGGTAGCCGAAGAAGGCCGTGTAGCTGCCGTCGCTATTGGCGGCCACACATTCCAGCACCGGGCGCACCGGTTTTTCCGGCGCAATGAGCAGCGTCACCGAGTTGTCGGGCAGCAGCATGCCGTCGGGGGCAGTCACCTCGCTCCACCCCACAGTGTTGCTGATGTAGCCGCTGGCCCCAATCTGGTAGCGGTTCAGCACGCCGTTGCGGGGCGACCAGCCGTTAAAATCAAGCTTCACCGGCTGGGCTAGACCGGAGCGATTAATCAGCAGCAGCGTCTTGAGGCCCAGGTCGTCGTTTTTGATCCCAAAAGCTACCACCGCGCTGGCGTCGCTGCTGGCGGTAGCCACCCGTTGGCCCACGGCGTAGCGATTCATCAGGTTAAAAAGGTGGGCGGCAGGGCGCAGGTTGTCGTTGCCATCGCTCTTGCCGTAGATGCCGTCGCGCTCGTTCCAGGCATTGGTGGCGTCAATCCCGGCGTCGTGCAGATAGGCCAGAACAAGCGCATCAAACACCGCGCCTTTGTAGTTCTGCATGCGCGGGTCGTTGTTGGTAAACGTCCAGCTGATGTTGAACTCGTTAAACCAGAGTGGAATGCGCTGGTTGGGGCTGGCCCCGTCAAGAATGGCCCGCACGTCGGCGGCGTGTTTGGCCAGCGAGTTCACCGTCGGGTCGGCGGCGTTGTAGGCGCGGTTGTAAATCTGGCTGTCTGGCTCGTTTTTGTTGCCGCTGGCATAGCCGTGCATGCTGAGGAAGTCGAGCGTGCCCGCCGCCACGGTTGCATTGACAAAGCGCTGCACCTGCGGGTAAAGGTCGGGGCGAGCGAAGGCTGGGCCGCCCACCTTGATCGTCGGGTCAACCGCCCGCATAGCCACCGCCACCCGGTTGTAAATCTCGATCAGTTCGTCGAGCCGGTCGGGTGCGCCGTTGTTGGCGAAGGGCACATAGTAGAGGTCGTCGCGCTCGTTGGTAATCTCGAAATACGTGACACTCCGGTTCTGCTCAAGGTTGATAATCCGCACCAGCTCGGCACAGAAGGCGGCGTAGTTGTCATACTCGCTGGGGTCGAGCAGGCCCGCAACGTTCTTTGTCGTGCCATCGGCCAGCGTCATCGTGGCGGTGTAGGTCTTCATCCAGCTCGGCCATGTGGGAAGATTCACCACCACCTCGGGCCGGTAGCTGTAGCTGGCGTCCCAGCCCGTGATCGCGTCAAACACGCTGGCGATGCGGGCTGAGTCCCATTCACGAGTCGCTACCTTCGTCCAACCGCGAATGTCCTGGCCCGAGTCGTTCATCTTCCCGGCATAGTGCAGCCGCAGCAGCCCCGCGCCCATGTAGGCCATATTCTCGCCATACTTCGGCAGGGTGACAATGCTTGGGGCCACGGTAGAATAGCCGTTTAGCCCGTAGCTGTAGGCCGTCGTCGTCGAACGCACCTCATTCCAGTTGACGCTGGCATTGACCGCCGTGGTGGCAATTGGGGTGAAGGCCACGTTGTCAAAGGTGGAGGTCGCCAGCACGCCAAAGGTCTGCCCACCGCCAGCCAGCCCCACGTAGACGTTCTGGGCCATCGCAATCGTCGCCTGGCCCACCTCCGTCCACGTCAGGCCGTCGCCCGAGACAAAACCGGTAAAGAGGTTGCCGCGCCGCG
>JALONX010000297.1 GCA_025454695.1 Chloroflexaceae bacterium | reverse complement strand
ACATTAGCCTGAGCAATGGCGCAGGCGGGCACAACAGCATTGACCGCGAAGCGGCCCGCACGCTGCTGCAAAAAGCCCTGCTCGCCCACGGCCAACGGGGCGAAATCCCGGTGCTGGCAGCCCGGCTCAAGCACACCATGCTCAGCATGAACTCGACCTTCAACGAGGCCAACCTGGGCTATCTTCAGTTTAAGGGCTGGCTGGAAGACAACGCCGATGTGGTGAAGCTGTTTGTGAAAGATTTGCAACTCTACACCGCCCCGGTGGATTTTGTGGTGCCCGGCGACTTTGAGATCAGCCCGCGTGAGTTTGGCCAGCCCGCCGAAGGACTCACCGCCCGGCCCATGCTGGCCACCCAGTATAAACAGCTGTTCACCCGCCACAAAATGACTTCGGCAGACTTCACCAGCCGCCGCGATGTGCTGCGCGACATCTACCGCGAGCTGAGCGAGCGCCCCGGCGAACGCACCACCGACGAACTGCTGGACGAGTTGCAGCAGCGCTACGAGGGCCAGGGCCTGGTGCGCAGCAAAACGACGTTGCGTCAGATCTGGCAGATGGCCTTTCGCCAGCGAGCCTTCGACTATGAAGACGAAAACATCTCGGTGCATGTCCCGGTGCGCCTGGCCCCCAGCATTGATAGTGAGGCGACCCTGGTGCGGCGGGCTGAGTCGGGCTTTGTCTACGCCGTGGTGCAGGCCGGCATCGAGCTAGATCGGGTGGAACTGGCCCACCTGCTGCTCAACGACGGCAGCCAGAGCGACTACATCCAGGGCCTGCTGAACGATCTGGAGGAACGGGGACTGATTGCGCAAAGCGACGGGCGCTACACCTCGCCCAGCCAGCCCCCGGCAGACTACGGCAACGGCGCGGCCATGCGGGTAATCGAGCGCGACATTGAGCAGGTGTCGGTGCCCCCGGGTGTGGAGCCGAGCGCCGCGATTGCCCTTTCGCTGGCCAACACCGCCATGGTGCAGCGTTCGCAAGATTTTGCCCTTTCGGCCTACAACTACCTGCTGGCCTGCCGGGTGCAGCGCGACGCTATGGAGGCGGGCGACCCCGACGCCAGCGTCGCCGACCTGCGCTGGTACATGGCTTCCTACGCCTCGGTAAAGGCAGGCGAACTTTCGCAGACGCGCCACGACTATATCAGCTCGCGGCCCTACTACCTGGCCTTCTTCGCCCTGGTGCAGGAGGGCGACCCGCTGTGGAGCCGCATGCGCGGGCTGATCAACCCGATGCTGGCCTACTACTGGGCCAACGCCGGGCGGGAACTGGGGGTAAACCTGGTCAACAGCCCCAGCACCAACCCGCCGCAACAGATTGCGGTGCTGGCCGCCACCCACAGCGACCCCCGCATGCGCGACCTGTGGCAGCGCATCACCGAGGAACTGGCCCAGGTCAACTCGGCTCTGCTGCGGCGCGTCGCCAACCAGATCCGCCTCACCAGAGGCGAATCGGCATGAACTACGTTGTCATTCCGAACGAAGAGAGGAATCTGCGAGGAATCTGCATTGCAGCGCCATGAAGACCCCTCACTTCGCTCGGGGTGACAACGTGCAACAGTGCAACAAGACTTCTGTAACCGTGTATGTATTGGTAACCCTGTATGCGCTTTGTGCTTTAATGGACAGGTTCTCAACAATTGCTGCGACGCATCAAGGTAAGTCGTGACCATTCCAGCCCACTACATTGAGAAGATTCACACCTTCTACCCAACGCTGGCGCTGGAGCAGCTGGAACTGAACCAGGACGGCATGAATAATGATGCCGTTGTGGTGAATGGCACGCTTGTGTGCCGCTTTGCCAAAACGGAGTGGGCCAGGGAAGATCTTAAGGCTGAGGTCGAGGTCTTGCAGCTTATCAAGCGTTATGTCGAGCTGCCCATCCCACAGCCTGACCATGTGGACGAGGGGTTTGTCAGTTACCCTTTTATTTATGGTGAGCCGCTGTCGCGCAACCTCTTGTTGCGCCTGGCCCCGCCGACGCAGGAAAAGGTGCTGGTTCAGTTGGGGCAGTTTCTGCACCAGCTGCATGCCATTCCCGGCGATGCGCTGGCGGCGGCCACTATTCCAGCATCGGTAGCGCAGCGCGGCGACGAGGATTTTCTGGCGCTGTATGCGCAGGTGCAGGAAACGCTGTTTCCCCATCTCTGGCGACACCAGCGCACATGGGTACACGAGCATTTTGCGCCACTGGTGCAGGGCAAACTCAGCCTGGGCACGGCAACCGGGCTGGTGCATGGCGACCTGGGGTGCTACCATGTACTGTTTGACACTGAGTGGCAGCAGCTGAGCGGGGTGATTGATTTTGGCACGGCGGGGCTAGGCAGCCCGGCAATTGACCTGGCCGCCCTGCTGGACACCCACGGCGAAACCGTTGTGACGCGCATAGCAAACTCCTATCCCGGCCTTGCGAGCTTTATGGATGAGGCCCGCTTCCGCGCCGGGGTGGTCTGGCTCCAGTGGGCGCTGGCGGGACTGAAGCACAACGACACCGGATTGTTGCTAGCCCACATCGGCAGCTCAGCGCGGGATATACAGCCGGTGGGTGCGTCGTGGTGACGCCTGCGGTTGTGTTGGAGACCTCGTTCATGCAGATTCTGGTCGTCCTGGCCCACCCGCGCCCTGGCAGCTTTAACCACGCCATTGCTGCAACGGCGATGCAAGCATTGCACGAGAACGGGCACCAGGTAATTTTTCACGATCTGCATGCGGAGCGCTTTGATCCCGTCATAACGCCTGAGGAAATTCCCGCAGGTGCAGCCCTTGACCCGCTGATCCAGCAGCATTGCGCTGAGCTTGCCGCCGCCGACGGCATTGTGATTGTGCATCCAAACTGGTGGGGCCAGACGCCCGCTATGCTCAAGGGCTGGATTGACCGGGTTCTGCGGCCTGAGGTGGCTTATGGCTTTGCCGAGGGCGACAGCGGCGCGGGCGTCCCGCTGGGGTTACTGCGGGCACAGGCGGCCCTGGTGCTGAACACCTCAGACACACCGAAGGAACGTGAACTGGCCGTGTTCGGCGACCCACTGGAGACGATCTGGAAAAACTGTATCTTCGGGTTTTGTGGCGTGCATCAGGTGCATCGTCGCATGTTTGAGGTGGTAGCCACCGCAACGCCACAACAACGGGAAGCGTGGCTTGCCGAGGTGCGGGAGTTGGTGCAGCGCTGCTTTCCTGTCGCGAAATATGGTTAGCACAGCGCCGTTACAACCTACGGCGCACGTGGCGCGGACGTATGAAGGTTTACACAAAGAACTGGCTCCGTCGCGTCGTCGCAGCCACCGAATGAATTCGGCGTCTGGATGCCCAAAACACGCTGAAGCGTGTTGCCACAATTGCTGTGTGGCTGCATTTGTGAAGACTCATGCGTGCGCTGCACGCGCCTGAAGACCGTGACGCGGACGAAAGTTCGCACTACGAATTATCAAACGAAGCTTGTTAGCACAGTATGATTTACAAATAGCGCCGGTCTGTAATCTCTAATCTCTAATCGCCAATGTTACATAGAAACCCGAGGTTCATTTGAACACAGCAAAACCAACCTACCTTGAAGCCCTGGCCCAGCGCGTGCTGGTGTATGACGGCGCAATGGGCACCAGCATTGATACCTTTACGTTGACGGCGGAGGATTATGGCGGCGAGCGCACCAACGGAAACCGCGATTACCTGGTGCTGACGCGCCCCGACGTGATCGAGCAGATTCACGCCTCGTTTATGGAGGCCGGGGCCGATGTGCTGGAAACCAACACCTTCCAGTCAACCCGCTTGCGCCTGGAGGAGTGGGGCCTGGCCGACCAGACCCACGCCCTGAACCTCGCTGCCGCCCGCCTGGCCCGCACCGTGGCTGACCGCTTTGAGGCCCAGGATGGCCGCCCGCGCTATGTCGCCGGTTCTCTGGGGCCGACCGGCAAGTTGCCCTCCTCCGACGATCCGGCGCTATCGGACATCACCTTCGATGAGTTGAGCGAGATTTTTCGCGAGCAGGCGGTGGCGCTGATTGAAGGCGGGGTTGATGTGCTGCTGGTAGAGACCAGTGTGGACATTCTGGAAGTCAAGGCCGCGCTGGATGGCATTCGTCGAGCCAAGCAGGAAACCGGCAGCAGCGTGGCGGTGCAGGCGCAAATTTTCCTCGACCTGGCCGGGCGCATGCTGCTGGGCACCGAAATTCCGGCAGTAATCGCCACCCTCGAAGCCATGCCCTGTGACGTGATTGGCCTGAACTGCTCGACTGGCCCCGAACACATGCGAACGGCCATTCAGTCACTGTGTGCCCATTCGCGCAAGCCGATTTCGTGCATCCCCAATGCGGGCCTGCCGCTGGAGGTGGAGGGCGAGACGGTCTACCCGATGGAGCCGGAGCCGTTTGCCCGCATTCTGGGCGAGTTTGTGCGTGAGTATGGCGTGGCGGTGGTGGGCGGCTGCTGCGGTTCACGGCCCGCCCACATCCGCCGTTTGCGCGAGGTGGTGGGCTACGACACGTTGCCCAAAGCCCGCGAGATCGAGTACATTCCTTCGGTTTCGTCCGGCATTAAGGCGATGGCGATTCAGCAGCCCGGCACGCTGACGATGATTGGCGAACGGGTCAACACGCTTGGCTCCCGCAAGGTCAAAAAGCTGCTGCTAAACGACGACTACGACGGGGTGCTGGAAGTGGCCCGCGAGCAGGTGGACAGCGGTTCCCACATGCTGGACGTGTGTGTGGCGATGACCGAGCGGCCCGACGAGGGCGAGCAGATGACCACGCTGCTCAAAAAGCTGACCATGAACGTGGAGCTGCCGCTGGTGATTGACACCACCGAGGCCGACGTGCTGAAGGCGGCGTTGGAGACGTATCCGGGTCGGGCGGTGGTCAACTCGGTCTCGCTCGAAGGCGGGCGGGGCGATAAGTTCGACCGCACCATGCCACTGATCGCCCGCTATGGCGCAGCCACCGTGGCGATGACGATTGACGAAGAGGGCATGACCCACAGCGCCGAGCGCAAGCTGACCGTGGCCAAGCGCATGGCCCAACTGGCCTGGGACGAGTATGGCGTGCCCGCCGAGGCGCTGATCTTCGACGTACTGACGTTTCCCATCACCACCGGCCAGGAAGAGCTGCGCCGGGCGGCGGTTGAGACACTTGAAGGCATTCGGCTGGTGAAACAGGAGATTCCGGGCTGCTTTACCACCCTCGGCGTGAGCAACTTGAGCTTTGGGGTTGCGCCCCATGCGCGGGCGGCGCTTAACTCAGTCTTCCTCAAGCATGCGGTGGATGCCGGACTGGACACGGCGATTATCAACCCGGCCCATGTGACGCCCTACGCCGAAATTCCTGCCGAGCAGCGCGAGCTGTGCGAAGACCTGATTTTTGCCCGCCGCGAGGATGCCCTGGCCCGCTTTATTGCCTATTTTGAGCAGAACGCCGCCGCCAGCGAGAATGACAAGACCGACCCCACGGCGGAGATGACGGTGGCCCAGCGGTTGCACTGGAAGATCGTCCACCGCAAGCACGAAGGGGTGGAGGCCGACATTGATATTCTGATGACCGATGGGTTGCGGCTAAACGGGCACGACTTCGCCGACCCGACCACTGCCGACAAAGACCCGGAGACTCAGGCCTCGCCCCGTGGCATCGTGGCGGTCGAGATGCTGAACAATGTGCTGCTGCCGGCGATGAAGGAGGTTGGCGATCTCTTCTCTTCGGCTCCGGTCAGCTGATTTTGCCCTTTGTGTTGCAGAGCGCCGAGGTGATGAAGAAGAGTGTGGCGCACCTGGAACAATATCTCGACAAGCTGGAAGGCAGCAGCAAGGGCAAAGTGGTGCTGGCCACCGTCTATGGCGACGTGCATGATATTGGCAAGAACCTGGTGAATACCATTCTTTCCAACAACGGCTACACCGTTTATGACCTGGGCAAGCAGGTGCCGATCAACACGATTATTGAGAAGGCGCTAGAAGTGAAGGCTGACGCCATCGGCCTGTCGGCGCTGCTGGTGAGCACCTCCAAGCAGATGCCGCTGTGCGTGCAGGAGCTGCACAAGCGGGGGCTGAGCTTCCCGCTGCTGGTGGGCGGCGCGGCGATCAACAAGCAGTATGGCCAGCGCATCAGTTTTGTGGCTGAGGAGGAACCCTACGAGTCGGGCGTGTTCTACTGCAAGGATGCCTTTGAGGGGCTGGAAACGATGGATAAGCTGAGCGACCCGGCTATCCGCGCTGGTTTTGTTGATCAGACCATCCGCGATGCCGCCGAGGTGTTGCACAAGCGGCAGACGGGGCGGGTGGCCCTGGCAGAGCTGGGCAAAGCCAGCATGAACGGCGCGAAGGTACGTTCCGAGGTGCGCCGCGATGTGCCGATGCCCACGCCGCCCTTCTGGGGGCCGCAGGTGGTGACGCGCATCAAGCTGCAAGACGTGGTGGATTGTATGGATCGCAACGCCCACTACCGGCTGCAATGGGGCGCAAAAAATGCCAAAGGCGAGGAGTGGGAGCGCCTCAAGGCCGAGTTCGACGGCAAAGTGCGCGATCTCATCCGCGAAGCTGAGCGCGACGGCTGGCTGGAACCCAAAGTGGTCTATGGCTATTACCCATGCCAGAGCGACGGGTATGATCTTATCGTTTACGACCCTGCAACTGTTTCATCCGTCAAGGAACGCGAAGGAACGCAAAGAGAAACAGATACTTCGCGTTCTTTGGCGGCGCTTCGCGGATCACAACTGCGTGAGATGACCCGCTTCACCTTCCCCCGCCAGCCGGAGCGGGAGCGCCTGTGTATTTCGGACTATTTCCGCTCGGTGGAGAGCGGCGAGTTCGACGTGGTGGGGCTGCAAATCGTCACTATGGGCACGAAGGTGGACGACCTGACCGAGGAGTTGCAGCGGGCGGGCGACTACAGCCGCTCCTACTTCATCCACGGGCTGGGGGTAAGCCTGGCCGAGGCCCTAGCCGAACTGACCAACCGCATCATCAAGCAGGGCCTGGGGCTGACGGGCGGCGCGGGCAAGCGCTATTCCTGGGGCTACCCAGCCTGCCCCGACCTGGAGGAGCATGGCAAGCTCTTCACGGTGCTGCCCGCCGAGAAGATTGGCGTGAGTCTCACCGAGGCCTTCCAGCTGGTGCCGGAGCAGAGCACGGCGGCGATTGTGGTGCATCACCCGGAGGCGAAGTACTTCAGCATTGGCTCGGCCCGCGAACGGGCGGAGGAGGATGTGGCCGAGGTGGTGTAGGGCCAGTTGACAGTTAGCAGTTAGCAGTTGGCAGTTACACGCAAAGAACGGGAGCGACGTAGGATAGTGCGTCGCTCCCGTTTTTGATTGGTTCGTTTCGGCGACGGCGTTTCAACTCTGTCGCCCTTCGATGATCTGGTCTACGCGCTGCTTGAGTTCGAGGAGTTCGGCAATACCAGGGAATACGGCAATAAGATTGTTCAGATTATCAAGAAATTTGTGTAAAGCAGCGAGAGGTACAGACTGAGCGACAACAGCCCCCAGGGTCTCGGCTGTCGCGGTTTCGCCTGCTAGCCAACTATAGAGTACAAAGTTAGCATTATTGTTGTGATCCTCTGGTGCGGTAGCATATCGTTTTTGAACAATCTCCAGTGCTGTAAGTAAATCAGCCTTCGCCAGTTCGTGCTGCAACTGTGTTTGATAGTTCAGACTGCGCAGCAAGTACCACCAGTCTTCGCCAGGGTCAAGGGTGATTGCCTGACTGAAATCAGTCAACGCTGCGTCGTATTGTTCTACCAATTGGTAAATCTCACCTCGCTGTGCATAGGCCCAGATGTAATGGAAATTTAGTGTGATGGCCTGAGTAAAATCCTTCTCTGCCTCTTCATACCGTTTCAGCTGGCGATAGGTCTGACCACGACCACCAAGTGCCCAAACGTCGTTACTATCCAACGCGATGGCCTGGGTAAAATCTCTTTTTGCTGCTTCATAGCGTTCCATCAAGCGGTAGATTTCACCTCGCCGCGCATAGGCCCAGGCAGAGTTAGCATCCAGCCTGATTACTTGAGTGAAATCTTCCAAGGCCAACTCGTATTGCGCTATGAAACGGTAGATATCACCCCGCTCCGCATAGGCCCAGATGTACTTAGCGTCCAGTTTTACGGCCTGCGTCAAATCCACGAGAGCGAGTTCGTATTGCCCCATCTTGCGATATGTTTGTGCTCGCTGTGCATAGACCCATGCATCGTTAGCGTCCAGGGCGATGGCCTGGGTGAAATCTGTTAGCGCCTCCTCATAGCGTTTCATCTGACGATAAGTTGCCCCTCGCTCCACAAATGCTCGAGCAAGTGTCGGATCAAGGGTGATTGCACGGGATTGATCGACAAGCGCGGCTTCGTACTGCTGCTGGTCGCGATGGACGAGACCACGATCAACATAGAAAACAGGCTCCTCAGGCGCTAATGCAACTGCCTGATCTAAATCAGAGCGGGCTTTGTCATATTGTTTGGCCCGCCAAAGGCAGTGACCACGCCAATCGTAGGCAACGGCTTTAGCGAATGGCGCAAGGTCAGGATATTGAATGAGTTTCGTAAAACCTGTTGTTGCACCAATCAAATCATCTTCTTCATACGCCTTGAGCGTCACACTTAAATCTGCTGCCCACTGGAGCATGGTCGCAGACTCACAGAGCCTGCCCGCTGCCTGCATGGTCTCACCCCAGGCCACAGCATATGAAAGGCTGGCATGCAAGGCAACCAGCGACTGACTGATAGCCCAGGGCAATTCTCGTTGCGGATGGCCACACAGGCGATGGTAGAGTGTGTTGTACTGGTGCTGACGCCATTGTTCATCTTTCCATTGCTGACTGGTTGGCAGGCCTAGGTCGCTACAGCGGCCTTCGTACCATGTGGCCAGGGTGCTATGGAGGTTGGCATAACGCTGGGGCGAAACACGGTGCTGGTAGCGCAGCATCTGGCTGCGTACCACGTCGTGGTAAACCCAGCCATCTTCTCGTTCACGCACAAATGGCATGGTGATCAACCACGTAAAAAGGCGTTCTCTGGAGGGTTCGTCGGCTTCAACCAGGGCCGCCAGCACATCGCGATTAAAACGCCGGGGCAGGGCCAGGTCAAGGGCGATCTGGCGCTGTTGTTGGTCGTCAACCCATTTCAGAAAGCGCTCCACGGCTGTGCCAGTCGGGTCGCCCACCTGGGCCGGGTCGTTAGGGCTTTCGGCGGCGAGCATAGCGACCAGCAACGGCAGCTTGCCGGAAAGGGCCAGAATGACCTCAATGACCTTTGCATTGGTAACACCTTTACGCTCCAGGTAGGCTCGCGCCTCCTCGTCGCTGAATGGTTCAAGGGGGAAATGGCTTATCAACCCGGCGTAGGGCGACCAGCGGTTCTCGTCCAGGCTGTCGCGTCCGGCAATCACCCAGCAGATGGTTGGTGCAACGTCGCCATAGCGTCCATCGAACAGATCGAGCAGCCAGCTTTCCAGGTAGTCGCTGGTGCGTTCAAAGGTATCGAAACAGATGAGTACCTGCCGTTTTTCGGCGAGTTGGGCCAGGTCTGCCAGCCAGAGCGGTGTCAACTCTGCCAATGGCTGTTGCACCAGCCGCACTTCGTCCTTGTTACCGATTTTGCGGGCGACATAGCTGGCCCAGTCACCCGCCTGTGAGGCAATCGCTTCTTCATCCAACAGATCAACCAGCGAGCCGACGCCGGGCGCAGTTTTTACCAGGCGTAGCCCGCCCTTCGCTACCGTGCGGCCAAGCATTTTCGAGAAGCCCTGGGGTGCATCAGGGTCAGTCTCCAGTTCCTGCCGCCGCTGACGAAAGACGCGGTAGCGGGTACTAAAACTCTTCAGTTCACAACCCTGGGCCTCGAACTGCTCAGCCAGACGAGCCAACATCGTCGGCACATCATGTTCATCTTCATCAACCATGGCTGTCGCGGCACCGACTGCTTCGGCCAGCTGGCGAAAGCGCCGCAGCAGCGACGATTTGCCAACGCCGCCCTGCCCACTCACCGCAAAGATAAAGCGACGACGTTCATCTTCAATCGGCAAGGCGAGGTTACCCCGAAACAGGTTAATTTGTTCTTCACGACCAATAAATGACTCGCGCTGGCGCAGCCGGTTGATCTCTTGCAGGCTAGTAGGTTTACGGTGCTGCATGGTGGTTTCCCGTTGGCAGGTTATGGCATAGGCACAGCGACATAGAGATGCAGCGCCACCGCATGGTAACGCTGCAATACTGCTCGTCTCACCACGAGCGAGACTCTTTCCAGGCATACGGTGGAGAAGCGTCTGCAACGATCTGTTCGGCAGGTTACTTCTGAGATTATTATACGCGCTTCGTCAAGAGTTACTGACTGTACAATGATCGAAACGCTGCACATGCAACGCCTCACGCGCACCCCCAGCCGTTGCAAGCAATGCCTACCAATGAGTTGCAGTGTAGCGACGCCCCGGCGGGGCGTCGCTACACTGCAAGGCGCTGCCATGTCATTGAATGTTTCGTTGACTCAATCCACTTCTCGCCAACTACAGCAAAAATCACGGCCACGAAACAACAACTAGGCCGAACGAGCAACATTCACTCGTTCGGCCTGTCTGCTTCGGACTCAATGAAACGCTAGCGCAACTCGTCTTTCAACAACCCCTTGAGCGTCTCTTCCGCAGACACTTCATCTTTAAGCATGCGGGTGAGTATTTCGTTGGGTGTGGGGCGGGCTGCGACACTGGTACGCCGCAGCTTCTTTCGCTTGCCCATAGGTAGCATCAGTAGGAGCGAGCCGAGGGCGATGGTGGCGAAGCCGAGGGCCAGCCAGAAACGATTGTTGCTCGTTGTGCCAACAGCCGTTTCGGGCAGGCGGGCGGGGAGGCGTGGCCCGCTTCGGGGGGCTGCTGCCGCTACTGCCACCACTTCCGCTGTAGGGGTTGGCTCGATGAAGACCGGGGTGGGCTGAGTCGTCGGCAGGGATTGAACCGTTGCGGTAGCCTGCTGGCTGTAGAGAAACAGGTGGGCCACCACGGTATCGCCCTGACCAACGGCGATCTGCATGGATCCCTGGGCCGCCCGGCCCTGAGCTGCGCTAGGCCGCAACGCCAGGGTGTAGAAGCCAGAGACCATATTGACCCGCTCGTAGTTGCCGTTGCGGTCGGTCATCACCATTTCGCCGCCCACGTCTACGGCCACGCCTGGCACTGGCGCACCAGTGGTCAGATCAATCACCGTGCCCGTCACGCGGGCGGTGGCGACAATGGCGGTGGGCTTGCGCTCGCTGCCCTCATCCACCACTGGGGCCAGGGTGGGCCGGGGCGAGGGCTGAAGCAGCGGCATGGCCGAGGCGGCGGGGGCGCTGCCCAGGCCCAACGAAACGATCACCATCATCACCCCGGCGAGCATCAGGGCAAAACTCAAAACTGTTCGTCGCACGATAAACCCTCCTGGTACGAATGTATGTTGTAGAGCGATTAGGGATGGGACATGAGAGATGAGCGATTGGAGATTAGAGATTGTTTTGAGACAGACTGAGAGATGTGTTGTCGAGCAAATTCATCCTCAATCGCTGACCCCCAATCTCCAATCGCTCATCTCATTTTATTCGAGATCGCGCAGTTCCAAACTGGCGCGGTTGTTGCTTTCGTCCCGTTCGTAGACGGCACCGAAGGGGCTGCGCTCAGCGCCACCGGCGTCGCGGTTCCAGCTGTCGGCGTAGGCGTGGAGCTGTACCACGCCGTTGGGCAGCAGGCCCCGCCAGCGGCTGTTCTCCTGCGAATAGCCGTTGGGTGTCGCGTTGTCCTGTGGCATAGAGACGAGCGTAATACTCTGACCAGGAGCCAGGGTCGCTGGCACAAACCAGGCCAGCCCTTCGCAGCGCTCCACTGCACACAGGTCGCTCCACGGTTCGTTCACCTGGGGCACACGGCTAGGGTTGATGTAGAGGTCAACCCAGAAGCCGCTGGCCGGGGCCGTGCCATTGTTGGTCACTGTCACCGACACCAGAACTCGGTCGGTAGGGATTTCCCGATCCGGCGACACGCTGATGCGAGTGCTCAGGTCGGCCACACCGGGGTTCGAAATCATCGGCAGAAACAGACGGAAGCGCACCACGTTGATGGTGACAGTAGCCGTGGCCGTGCCGCCGTTACCATCGCTGATGGTGTAGCTGGCCTGGTCGCTGCCCTCGTAGCCGGGGTTGGGCGTGTAGAGCAGGTGTAGCCCATCGCTGCTCACGCTGATGCTGCCCCGCGTCGCCGCTGTTACTGCCGTAATCCGCAGCGTATCGCCGTCCACGTCGGTGTCGTTGCCCAGCACCATCAACTGATTGTCGCGGCTATCAATGCCCACGCTCGCCGTGTCGTTGGTCGCCGTCGGCGCGTCGTTTGTTGGCGTCACCGTAATCGTGACGGTTGCAGCTGCGGACTCGTTGGTGCCGCTGTCCACCGCTTTGTAGCTAAAGCTGTCGCTGCCGAAGAAGTTGGCATTGGGCGCATAGCTAAACGAACCATCGGCGTTCAGCGTGAGCGTGCCGTTGCTCACATCGCTCACCAGCGCTGCCGTGAAGGGCGTGCCGTCGCTGTCGCTATCGTTGCCAAGCACACCGGCAGCCGGTACGTTCAGCACGGCATCTTCAGCCACGCTGTAGCTGTCGGCAGCAGTTGTGGGTGGCGTATCGTCGTCGGTAATCGTTACAGTGATTTTCTCATTGCCAACCACCGTGGTGCTGTTGGCGGCGCGGGTGCTAAAGCCCAGCACCACCGTCTCGTCGGCTTCATCGCGCAGGTCATTGTTGATCGTCAGAACGATATCTTTGGTGCGTTCGCCAGGGCCAAAGGTAAGATACCGCAAT
>JALONX010000296.1 GCA_025454695.1 Chloroflexaceae bacterium | reverse complement strand
AGCCTACTTCGTGCCTCCTCCGCGTGCTCAGCGGTGAATAGTTGCCTCTTAGGGTTGCCCCTCATCCCGTCAATGGGGTATAATCGCATGGTGTGGCATTTTTTGGAACATGTATGCGAACGTTCCTCAGAAATCTTACAATTTTGGCGGTAATCGGGCTGCTCGCCTATGGTATGTGGCAGCCGCCAACGGAAGACACCCGCTGGTTGGTCAGCCTCTGGGCGACTGCCCCACTGATGGGCCTGGCCGTGTGGCTCAGCCAGCCGCGCTTGCCCCGTGGCCTGGCCCGTAGCGTCTACCATCTGGGCGTAGTGGTCTGCATCGGGTTTGTGTTGCTCAGCCTCCAGTTGCTGCGCCAGCAGATGGTGCAGGCCAGCGCTATCTACAATCGGGTGGAAGTTGACCCCGACAGCGGCCAGATCACCAGCAACGTGCGGCCCGTGCTGGCCTCACAGCGCACGGTGCGGGGCGACATGTTTGATCGTAAAGGTTTGCACATGGTAGGCAGTGAAACGGTAACCGTGGGCAACAACACCTTTGCCCGCCGCACCTACCCTGGCGCAGCTCAGTTCGATCTGACGGCCTTTGGCAACGTGCTGGGCTTCTACAGCACCCGCTTCGGCCAGAGCGGGCTGGAAGCAAGCCAGAGCCAGTTTCTCAGTGGTGCAGCGGGTAACCCCATTGCCCGCATGGAAGACCAGATTTTTGGCCGCACGCCGGTAGGTAATTCGCTGCGACTCACCCTGAACGCCCAGCTCCAGGCCCGTGCCTATGGCTTGCTCGGCGGGCGCACCGGCTCGGTGGTGGTGCTGAACCCCCGCACCGGCGAGGTGCTGGCCCTCACCAGCAGCCCCGGCTTTGACCCGGCGCAGCTCACCTTCAACCCCAGCGCAGAAGACTGGACTGCGGAAAATGCCCGCATCAGCGCCTACTGGGATCAGCTGAACAGTGATGCCGCCGGGCAGCCACTGCTCAACCGCCCGACGCAAGGCCAGTACCCGCCCGGTTCAACTTTTAAGACCGTGACCGCCGTGGGCGTGCTTGAATACCCTCGCGAAGGCGACCCGGACAATATCCGCTGTATGAACGAACTTCCGGTTGAAGCGGGCGCACCGCCGGTGGTGAACGCTGTGAACGACCTTGCCAGCCTCACCGGCGACCCCAGCAACCTGGAGCGAGTCTACGCCTATTCATGTAATGTGGCCTTTGCCCAGTATGCGCTGCGGCTGGGGCCAGACCGTTTTACCGAAATTGCCCGCCGCTTCGACATCTACAGCCCGCCCGATGTGCCGCGCACCTACGGCGGCTTTGATGACCTGCTTACCGCATCGAGCCGCTTGTTTGTGCAGCCCGGCTTTCTCAACCGCCCGCTCGCCCTGGCTGATACCGGCTACGGGCAGGGCCAACTACTGATGACCCCGCTGCAAATGGGCATGGTGGCTGCCGCCATCGCCAACGACGGGGTGATGATGAAGCCCTACCTGGTGCAGCAGATTGTGCGGCCTGACGGCGGTGTGGTTCGGACTCAGCAGCCCGAGGAGGTTCGCCGGGTCATGTCGCCAGCAACGGCGGCCAAAATGCGGGCCGACATGCGGGCGGTTGGCGAATATGGCTTTGGGAAGGTGATTAGTAGCCTGGTGCCGGGGGTAGTGGTTGGCGGCAAATCGGGCACGGCAGAACATGCCCCCGGCCTGCCGCCCCACGCCTGGTTTATCGCCATTGGCCCGGTGGAAAACCCGCGCTACGCCGTGGCGGTGATGGTGGAGAGCGGTGGCGAGGGCAGCAGCGTGGGCGGCACGCTGGCAGGCCAGGTGTTGCAGGCCGCCTTTGAAACAGAGTAGGCACTGCTCCGCCAAGAAACGCCAAGAAACGCGAAGGTTGTTCTGCTTTTGATATAAGGCTTACTTATCACGCTCTACTAGAGTTGCATTGTAAGCAGCAAGATGATCAACAGGTCACTGTTTTCGCGCTTCTTCGCGTTTCTTCGCAGATCACAATTTTGGCAACCCAATTATGCAACCGAAACGACTGTTAGATACATTTCTGGAACTGGTGCGCTTCGATAATCCGTCTGGGGAAGAGGCGGTGATTGTGGCCCATCTGCGGCAGCAGTTTGCGGCAATGGGCCTGGAAACGCAGCAGGATGCCATGCACAACCTGCTGGTACGGCTGCCGGGTGAAGGCGAGCCGATTCTGCTCAACGCCCACACCGACTCGGTGAAGCCCTGCACCAATGTGCGGCCCGTGGTGGCCGACGGCGTGGTGCGCAGCAGCGGTGACACGGTGCTGGGGGCTGATGACCTGGCAGGCGTGGCGGCGATTCTGGAAGCGGTACGCAGCCTGCGTGAGTCGGGCGGGCGGCACCGAGCGGCGGAACTGCTCTTCACTTCACAGGAAGAGGTGGGCCTGCGCGGTGCTGCCGCCTTCGACTACAGCTGGTTACGGGCGCGCCACGGCTTCGTCTTCGATGTCAATGGCGAGATTGGCGGTATCTGCCTGGGTGCCCCGGCCCAGGACAGCCTGCATGCGCTGATCACCGGAAAGGCAGCCCACGCGGGCGTAGAGCCAGAAAAGGGCATCAGCGCCATTCAGGTGGCAGCGGCGGCAATTGGGGCCATGCCACTGGGCCGCATTGATGAGGAAACCACCGCCAACATTGGCATTATTCGCGGCGGCGAGGCGACGAACATCGTCACACCGCAGGTGGAGCTTTGGGGTGAGGCTCGCAGCCACACCATGGCAAAGCTGGCGGCCCAGAGCCAGGCGATGGTGGAAACACTCCAGCGCACCGCCGAGACCTGGGGCGCACAGGTGGACACAACCGTCACCCGCCGCTACGACTCCTACCGCCTGAGTCTCGACGAGCCGGTGGTGCAAGAGGCTATGGCCGTACTCCAGCAGCTGGGGGTGAAGCCGTACACCTTTATCAGCGGTGGCGGCAGCGATGCAAACATCTTCTGTGGCCACGGCCTGCGCATCGCGAACTTAAGTGTGAACTACCGCGATATCCATTCCGTCAACGAACATCTTGCGATTGCCGACCTGGAAACCTTAACGCGCCTGGCAGAAGAACTCCTGAAGGTGCCTGCTGCATAGTGAACAGAGCTACCGCCAGCACCAGGGATCGCCCCTGTTTATACCTCCCGCAGCGCTGGCGGCAACGAGCATGTTCGGGCTGTGCCTGTGCAGCGCTGATGCTCATGCTGGCGGGCTGCGGCTACACTGCCGGAGCCACTGGCGTACCCACGCCAGCACCAGCTGCCACGCCCACCAGCACCGCTGTGGCTAGCGTCGCGCCGCAGCCCATGGCCTACCCCCTCAGTGCGGCGGTTCCGGCGGAAACAACCCTGGCCCTTGGGAACAAGCTACCGCTGGCAACCCGCCAGGCTTTGTTTGACGAAGTCTGGCGGACAGTCAACGACAACTACCTCTACCCCGACTTTCACGGCGTAGACTGGCAGGCCGTGCGCCAGGAATTCGCCCCGCAGATCGAGGCCGCTGGCACCAATGAGGAGTTTTACGGCCTGCTCACCGCTATGGTGCAACGGTTGGGCGACGACCATTCTCGTTTTCTTGCCCCCAGTGCCGCTCGCCAGGAAGATGTGTTAACCAGCGGCAAGGAAGAGCAGGTGGGCATTGGGGTGCTGCTGGTGGCGAGCAGCGAGGACGCCTGGGTGCAGGCAGTGTTTCCCAACAGCCCGGCGGCAGCCGTTGGCATGCGCCCACGTGACCGCATCATCGCCGTGGATGGTCATCCCTTCACGAGCCAGGACGAGATTCATGGGCCTGCCGGTTCGCAGGTGCGGCTCACGGTGGTGCGGCCTGGGGGTAAGCCCCGCGACCTGCTGCTGACGCGCCGTCCGGTGAGCGGGCGCATCGAACCCCAGGCCAGCCGCCTGGACGGCGATATTGGCTACCTGAGTATTCCGACGCTCTGGGTCAATGACATGGCCGACCAGGTGAGCGGCGCACTCACGACCATGGTGGCCGAACGGCCCTTGCGCGGCCTGATTCTCGACCTGCGGGGCAACCCCGGCGGCTGGCAGCCGGTGCTGTACAGCGTGTTAAGCCACTTTGTGCAGGGTGAAACGGGTGTCTTTTTCAGCCGCCAGCAGACCAGGCCAGTGATGGTGAGCAATGGCCCTGGCCCCGATTTGCAGGGGTTGCCCCTGGTGGTGCTGGTGGACAGCGGCACGGCTTCGTATGCCGAGGTGCTGGCCGCCATTTTGCAGCAAGAAGCCAATGCCACCGTGGTAGGCATGCCTTCAGCAGGCAACACTGAAACGATCTACGTCTACGAACTGGCCACTGGTGCCCGCTTATGGGTAGCCCAGGAGGGCTTTCGACTGCCCAACGGAGCTAGCCTGGAAGGCACCGGCGTCGCCCCCGACCTGCTGCTCACCCTCGATTGGACGCGCTACAGCGAAGCCGACGACCCTCACATCAACGCCGCCCTGAAGCTGCTGCACGAACAGGGGCGCTAGGATGCGTGAAACGTAATCCGTAATTCGTAATCCGTAATTCGTAATTCGTAACTCAACCACTCGTCACTCGTAATTCATAATTCGTAATTCATAATTCGTAATCCATCACTCGTCACAGGTTTGGCCTCGGTCGTCGGTCTTCCGTCTCCGGTCTATAATCGTCACTCGTCACTCGTCACTCGTCACTCGTCACTCGCCATGCGCCCACGAACCACTGATTGGAGCCTGGCCCTGAGCGTAGCCGCCGGTTTTGGCACCGGCCTCTGGTCGCTGGTGGCCGGGCGGGCCGAGCAGTGGTGGATTTTCGCCCTCCACGGCATGGCGGGGGCGTGGCTCGGCTTGTTGCTGCTGCCCAAGCTCTGGCGGGTGCGCTGGCGGCTGCTGCCCCGCCCCGGCACAGCGTCGCCCGCCACCTGGCGCGACTGGCGCACGCTCGCCGGAATCGGCTCGACTCTGCTGGCCCTGCTGGTGCTGGGCACGGGCGTGGCCTGGTCGAATGGCGCGGTGCTGGTGGTGTGGGGCTACAACCTGCTCAACTGGCATATCGTCTTCAGCTTTGTGCTTGTGCTACTTGTCTCGTGGCACATGCTGGTGCGTGCCCGCCCGTTGCGCAAAACCGATCTGCACGAGCGGCGGCAGGCCGTTCAATGGCTGGGGCTGCTGGCAGGCGGGGTGTTGCTCTGGCCCATGCAACAGTGGCTCCAGCGACAGTTCCAACTGCCCGGCTTCACCCGCCGCTTCACCGGCTCACGCGAGATCGGCAGCTTTGGCGGCAACGGCGCGTTTCCCTACGTCAGCTGGGTGGCCGACCGGCCCCTGCCTCTGGATGTGGCCACGTGGCAGCTTCAGATTAGCGGGCTGGTGGAACAACCGGTCACGCTGCGCTACGACCAGCTTGCCCTGCGTGACACGCTGGAAGCGACACTGGACTGTACCGGCGGCTTCTACACCAGCCAGCAGTGGCGCGGCATCACCATCGCCCGCCTGCTTGACGAGGCAAAACCCACGCCTGCGGCCCGTTGGGTGCGTTTCCGCTCCGCCACTGGCTACCACTGGAGCCTGCCGCTCACCGAAGCGCGGACAGCCCTGCTAGCCACCCACATCGGCGAGACGGCCCTGCACCACGGCCATGGTGCCCCGCTGCGCCTGGTCGCTCCCGGCCAGCGGGGGTTCGTCTGGGTAAAATGGCTGGTGGCCCTGGAACTGCATGAAGCACCTGACCCGGCCCAGCTGCTGGCCATCAACAGTAGCTGGACGACGCCGATAGGGCGAGGCGATACGCAAGGATAGCACCAAACGAGCTGTCAGTTTGTGGGGTTGTGGGTGTTGTGGGAGCTGGTCGCTTTGTACACGGCAGTGCTATAATTCTGTTTGCCAATGTGCGGCGGCCACAACGAAAGCAGGCAGGCAATGGAGCAAAACCAGATCAGCGAGATCGTCCGGTTACTCCAGGGGTCGAAGAAAGCAGTAGCCCTGACGGGCGCTGGCATTAGCAAGCCCTCGGGCATCCCCGATTTTCGTAGCGACAGCGGCCTATGGGCCGAACACGACCCGGCAGAAGTAGCATCGCTGGCCGCCTTTCAGCGCCACCCCGAACGATTCTACACATGGTTGCGGCCATTGCTGCACACCATGCTGGCCGCCCGCCCCAACCCGGCCCACCAGGCCCTGGCCCAGCTGCAACGGCTGGGGAAACTGCATGCCATCATCACCCAGAATATTGACGGGCTGCACCAGGCCGCCGGTTCGCGCGAGGTGTTTGAACTCCATGGCCACGTGCGCACCGCCACCTGCCTCGATTGCGACAAACACCTGCCCAGCGACTCCCTCTGGCCAGAGATTATGCAGCAGCGCACACCCCGCTGCCGTTGCGGCGGCCTGCTCAAGCCCGACGTGGTGCTGTTCGATGAGATGCTGCCCCGTGGCCTGTTCTGGTTGGCCCAGCACGCCGTGGAGACAGCTGACTTGCTGCTGGTCGCCGGAACCTCGCTTGAAGTCTTTCCCGTGGCCGACCTGCCACTGACCGCCCTGCGCCGGGGGGCGAAGCTGGTGATCATCAACCTCAGCGAAACTTACCTGGACGAACGGGCCGACCTCGTGCTGCGGGCCGATGTCGCCACGGCCCTGCCACAGATTGTACAGTCGTTGCAGAGCGAACAATAACTGACCGAAGACCCTTCGATGCCTCAGGGCGGGCGGATAGGCGGAGACCGGAGGCAGCCACGGCCAACGGCCAACTGCTATCTGCAAACTCCCTCCTTACTCCCTGGTTACACCCTCGTCACACCCTGGTGCTACGATAGCTTGCTACCGGAGCAACTATTCACCCGGTTACCATAACAACGACCTTGATCGTCGAAAAACGGCATTCACCAGGTAAGAACACCAATGTCACATGCACCCTGCCCTCAACCATGCCCTGAAGCCGAGCGGCTGCGCCACAACTTGTCTGGGCTGCGCCAACATCTCTTAAACAGCCACGAGTGCCTGGATAGCTGGCTAGCACTGAGCGAACTGATACCCTATCCTCAACAGCGCAAAGACTGCCTCGAACGGGCCGCTGCCCTCGCGCCAGATAACCTGGACATTCAGCAACAGTACCTAGAAGCCGTGCTGTTATTAGAAC
>JALONX010000295.1 GCA_025454695.1 Chloroflexaceae bacterium | reverse complement strand
GGCCCCTGCCCGAAGAAAGCGTGCCGGGCTTGCTGGCGCTGCTCACGGGCGAGTTCCCCAGTGGCCGCTACCGCGCCCGCCAGGTGACAACGGCTCCCAAACACGCGGCCACCTGGCTCAACCTGGTGTTGCAGGTAGACGATGTTCCGGCAGCAGCGGCGTTTTTTCAGCACCAGCTTGGACTCACCTTTGAGGAGGAGTGGCGCGAGGTGGGCCACGGCGTGCTGCTCGGTGCGGGGCGGGCCACGATTGAGCTGGCCGACGCTGCCCAGGTTGCCGAGGTTGACCGGATTGAAACGGGCGAACCACGGGGCAACGCCATCCGCCTGGCGATTGGTGTGAGCGACCTGAACGAGTTTGCCGCCCGGCTCCAGGCCGCCGGGGTGCGCCCCCTCCACCATGCGGTAGACACGCCCTGGAACCACCGCAACCAGCGCTTCACCCTGCCCGCCGGGCTGCCGGTGCAGGCGCTCACCCTGTTTGAAGAAAAGGAAAAGTCGTGACAAGCCATATATTACCAACCCTTGATTTTGACCTGCCGCCGGAGCGCTCGGCCAGTGCCCCGCCGGAAGCGCGCGGACTCACCCGCGACGCCGTGAGCTTGATGGTGTCCTACCCGGCGGAAGATCGGATTGTGCATACGCAGTTTGCTCGCATCGGCGATATGTTGCAGCCGGACGATGTGGTCGTCATCAACACCAGCGGCACCTTGAACGCGGCCCTGCCCGCCCGGAGTGCTAGCGGCCAGGCCTTTGTGCTGCATCTCTCGACGCACCAGCCCACCGGCGAATGGGTGATTGAAGTGCGCCAGCCGGAGGGCGCTGCGACCGTGCCGTTTTCATATGGCAGCGTGGGCGAACGCTACCAACTGCCCGCTGGCGGCATGGCGACGCTGCTGTCGCCCTACGGGCGTGTGTCGCCGGGGCGGGTGCGGCTCTGGCGGGCGCAGCTGGAGCTGCCGCAGGCGACCCATGCCTACCTCAACCGCTACGGCACGCCCATTCGCTATCGTTATGTGCCGCAACGCTGGGAGGGGCGCTACTATCAAACAGTCTACGCCACCGAGCCGGGCAGCGCCGAAATGCCCTCGGCAGGTCGGGCCTTCACCCCAGAGATTATCACCGGGCTGGTGGCGCGGGGCGTGCAAGTGGTGCCGTTGCTGCTGCACACCGGCGTTTCTAGCCTGGAAGACCACGAGCCGCCCTATGCCGAGTGGTACCGTGTGCCCGCCGCCACCGCCCGCGCTGTGAATGCGGCCCACGCTGCTGGCGGGCGGGTGATCGCCATCGGCACCACCGTGGTGCGGGCACTGGAAACGGTGACCGACGAGCGGGGCGTGACCCACGGGGGCGAAGGCTGGACGGAGGAGATTATCAGCGGGGCGCGGGGCGTGCGGGCCGCCAACGGGCTGCTCACCGGGCTGCACGAGCCACGGGCGACCCATCTGGCCCTGCTGGAAGCGTTTACGCCCAGGGTACACCTGGCGCAGGCCTACGCCGAGGCGCTGCAACGGGGCTACCTGTGGCACGAGTTCGGCGACCTGCACTTGCTGCTGAACCCGGCGCGGCGCATGTAAACGCAGAGGCGCAGAGACTCAGAGACGCGGAGTTACGAATTACGAGTTACGAATTACGAGTTATGAGTTTATCGCTCGTTATTCGTGATTGAGGAGATCGGCACCTCAAGCTCCTTCACGTCCGGCTGCTGCTGCGTGTCAGAAGGTGCCGGTCTCCTCGTGGCTCTCGCACGGCGGCCACGCACATGATGCTGTGAATTGTCTGCTCCTCATTATTGGGCTAGAAGGCAAACCTGGCAGTGCCACAATCAGCCTGCTAGCGAGAGAAATGGCACAATGAATTGTCAATTTTCAACGAAATATCGTATTGACAAAGTGTATACATATATGCTATAATTTTTTGCACAAGATTGACGTTAGTGTAGAGATTGCAACAGACTTTCGGGTACCATGTAGCACTACATAGTTGCCCAAAGAGTGTGTTCTATGCTGTGCGCAGGTTCAACTGCTATGATCAATCCTGCATCCCTCAAATTTACATAATAAACCCCCTCTTTTTGAGTCTTTTGTCTTTCTTTTTTACTTGCAATCGTATGTACTATCTTTGCTGCAAAGCCCCTGAAATTCAAGGTGGCTTTGTTTGAACATGCTTGGAGGATGAAGATGTACCGTCATTTCCTCTGGTTTGGTGTGCTGTGCTTGCTTTTAACTGGCTGTGGTCGTCCAGAAGTGTACAATATGTGTACGCCATCCTATGCTTCGCTACCATTACAGCGTGGAAGTGACGTGCCATTTCAGAAATTAATCTGGCAACAACAAGGTGGATTTTCGAATACCCCCACGATAACTGTGTTACACAGTATTAATGAATTGAACGTATTCATCCGCGATGTGTTGAATGTTAATAAACCCCTTCCGAATGGTGATCTACGTATTCCTGTTATTGATACCCTACGTCAAATTGATTATACGCAATCGGTGGCTGTTGTTGCGGCGCTTGGTATAACACCATATGGCTTTCGCCTGGATATTCAGCGTGTTGACCGGGATAACCGTGTTCTTCGATTACAAGCAAAAGTTCTTGATTGCCCTGACCCGCATGGTGCTCCAGTGACTGCGCCTTCATTGCCAATTGAAATTATTAGCATTGATCGCGCTAATCTTCCCGCTGCGCCTTTTGAACTAGAACTTATTAGCAATCAGCGGGTAATTGTTACGCAAAGTGTTACCTTGTAATTGTTATTTTTTCCATTTTTACATGAAGCATTTTGAGGACGTGTTATGTATCGCAATATCGTGTGGATTGTGCTGATGTGTGTTGTGTTAACTGGCTGTGGTCGCCCAGAAGTGTACAATATGTGTACGCCATCCTATGCTTCGCTTCCGCTGCAGCGAGGAAGTGATGTGTCGTTTCAGAAATTGATAGCTCAGAAAAATAGCACTCTTGGAAAACGAGATATAACAGTACTTAAAAATGCTCAAGAAGCCGAACTATTTATTCGCGATGTTCTCAAAGTTGATAAACCACCATTAACTGTTGACCAACGTACCCCCATTGTCGAGGCGCTCCGTCAAATTGATTATACACAATCAGTAGCTATCGTGGCAGCTCTTGGCATAACACCATTTGGCTTTCGTCTTGATATTCAGCGTGTTGACTGGGATAGTCGTGTTCTTCGATTACAAGCAAAAGTTCTTGATTGTCCTGAGTCAAACGGAGCACTACCGGCACTTGGTTTCGAGCCAATGGAAATCATTAGTATTCATCGGTCTAATCTTCCCTCTGCGCCTTTTGATATAGAGCTTATCAGCAATCAGCAGATTATAGTGAAAAAAACCGTGTCTGCTTTGTAAGCAAAATCCTGCAAAATAGTCTTCTGCGTGTAAAGCTATTTTCCGAGGAAGTATCACTGTTCATGTCTTTCTGGCCGTTGTTCGACGTGTCGGTTGGTTTCGCGTTGCCAATTTTAGGCTACAAGGACAAGGAGGAAAGCAATGGTAGGCTCCACGCTCCGTCGGCTGATTACGGTGCTGTTGTAACAGCGTGGCACGCTATCGTAGTGCTGGTATGCCGTGTGAAAAACAGCCGAAGGGCGCATGTATGTTTGACACACGCACCTTTGCCACGATTCAGGGTGTCTACACCGAGTCGATCACCGCTGGTGGGCGCTATTGGGACTACGACGCGAATAGTGGGGCGTTCTTGCGGAGCGGTAATCTGCGGGATGTTTCACGGTATGCCAACGGGCCGTGCCAGCGGTTTATTGGTACGTGTTCACTTGGTACACGCACCTATCTGACCATTAACGGTGTGTATACCGAGAGTATAACCACCTGGCAAACCTGGAGTGAGTAGCGGACTTACGACAACATAAATACAGGTGCTGGTTTCCTTCATAGCAGGAGACAGGCACCTCGCGCCCCTTCACGTCCGGCTGCTGCTGCGTGTCAGAAGGTGCCGGCCTCCTCGTGGCTCTCGCACGCATGGAAGGAGACCGGCACCACTCCTACGTGCAGGGTTACGCAGTACGCAGTTCTGCGGTCTTCGGTCACCCGTCCCCGGTCAACGCTCAAGCGTATGCCAGCGACTCGCGCACGCTGAGTTTGGCGGCGTCGGCGGCGGGCTGCATGGAGGACATGAGGCCAATGCCCAGGGCTACCCCCAGCCAGACCCAAACAGCAGCCCAGTTGAAGGCGAAGTCCAGGTTGGCGTTGAGCATGGTCTGCCCCAGCTGCTGGGCCAGCGGTTGGGCCAGCATGTAGGCCAGCGGCACGGCCAGCAGCCAGCTCAGCAGGCTTTGCAGCGTCCCTTCCAGCATAAACAGACTCATAATCGTGCCGGTGCGTGCGCCGATGGCTCGCAACACGCCAATCTCGCGGGTGCGTTCCATCACGCTGATGCTGAGGGCGCTGGCCAGGCCAAACCCGCCAACAGAAGCTAGCAGCGAGGCCAGGCCAAGCAGGGTAGACATCACCGGGTCGAACTGGTTGCGGGCAAAAATCTTGTCCTGCTCGGCCACCGAACTGGTGTAGAGGTCAACCTGCATGTTGGCGTCTTCAAAGCGGGCACGTAAATCGTCGGCCACGGCCTGCGCCCCGGCCAGGCTGGTGTCGCCCGTGCGCAGCAGCAGCCGCGAGAACTCGCCGCTGCGCCCGGTGGCGGCTTCCACCGCTGGCAGCGGGGCGTAGAAGCCCTCGGTGGCAAAGCCGCCGCTGAAAACAACGCGGTAGGTGCCGATGATTTGCCACTCGGCGCTGCCCAGGTTGCCCAGGTTCAGCGTGATGGTGTCGCCAATGGCGAGGCGATTTTTCTCTGCCGTGTCCTGGCTGATCACCACCACCCGCTCGTCGCCCGGCTGCAACCAGCGCCCGCCAGTGAGGATGGGCTGGAAGAAGTCGCTCCCAATCGGCATGCCGATCAGCTGCACGCCCAGCCCGGCTGAGTCTTCCAGCCGTTCACCGGCCCGTAAAATCGTGGCGTTACGGCTGATCCATTGTTCACTTGACGTAATGCCCAGTGCGTCGACCAGCACATTGCTGATGTCGGCAGTCGGTTGCACCGTTTGGAAACCAATCTGGAGATCGTAGCGCCGCTGGGCCGCGTCGGTATCAATCGTGGCGTTCATCGAGGCTACCAGCGACATAATCACGAGAAAGGTGACGCCAGCGGTGGTCATCACCAGCAGCGTCAGCGCCAGGCGGCCCTTGCGCCGGAAGAGGTTGCCCAGGGCGGCGGCGTAGGCGGTGGGCAGCAAGCGTGCGCCAAGGCGATCAATCATGCGGTCAAAGGGGTTAGAGCCGAAGTCGCCCCCCAGGCCGTAGGAGCCAATCGCCTCGCGCACGCTGATGGCTGCGCCCCGCAACACTGGCCACAGCCCGGCCAGCAGCGGGGCTAGCAGGGCCGCGCCCACCTGCAAGGCCACCGCCCGAGGCGAAAACTGAAAGGTGTCGTAATCAATATTAAAAAGATTAAGAAAACTCTGGGTGGAGTAGAAGGCCGTGAGCATGCCAAAGGGCAGCGCCAGCAGCAGCGCCACCAGGCCGTAGACCAGCACGCCCGGCAAATAGGCGAAGATGATGTGGCGGCGACGCGCGCCCACGGCCTTCAGCACGCCAATCTGGTCGGTCTGCTGGGTGATCAGCGCGGTGAGTGTGTTCATCACCAGCACCACGCTGAGGAAAAGGGCCGTCGCCGCCATCAGTTGCAGCACCAGCATCGAGCCTTCCACAAAGCCCCGGCCCCAGTGGCGCTCCGGGTTCTGGTAGATCGTCACCGCCACGGGCACGCCCAGGTCGCCCAGGCGCTGCCGCAGCTCGCCCGCCACCTCCTCGGCCCGCTCGCGGCTGTAGGGTTCCGCCACCCGCACCAGCAGCTGCACAAAACGCCCTTCGGGAATGCCAAACGCGGCCAGCGTCGGGGCGTCGGCAAAAAAGTGGGCCACGCCACCAAAGGCTGGCGGCTGCACAAAGGGATGGCGAATGAGTCCGCTGATGGGAAAGGAACGCTCCTCGTCGCCCAGGTCAAAGGTCACGCTCTCGCCCTGGCGCAGGTTAAAAAACTGGCTCGACAGCCGCTCCACGCCGATGTCGGGGTCGCTGGGCCATGCGCCCTCCCGTAGTGTCAGCACATCGTAGGTCTGGCTGTTGTAGTCGGGGCGCATCACCAGGTTGCCCTGCTGCCACGGCCCCTCGGCGCTGGTGCGGTAGCGCACGGCCACCTGGTTCACCGGGTCAATCCCGGCCACGCCGGGCGTAGTGCGCAACTCCTCCACCGTGGCCGCATCCACACTGCCGCGCAAAATGATGTTGAAATGGGAGGGCGTCACGGTCTGGTGCGCCCGATCCATCCCCGTCAGCAGCTGGTCTACCATGCCGAAGACTGCGCCGACGGCGAAAACCCCGGCGGCAATGCTGAACATCGCCAGCAGCGTGCGCACCTTATGCGTCCAGAGGTCGTACCAGATTTTGTGCCAGAGAGTTTGCATAGCGAGTTACGAGTGACGAGTGACGAGTTTCCATTCACCGCCGAGGCCGCCGAGGCCGCCGAGTGCGCCGCGACGCAGTGGAATTACGCAATACGCAGTACGCAGCCCGGTTCTCGGTTCTTGGTTCTTGGTTTACTCTTCTCTGTTCTGCTGGAAACGGTCAATGCGTCGGGTGATGTCGGCAACAATATCTTGAATGGCGGCGCTATCCTGTTCACCCACGAAAGGCTCCAATTCTTGCAACAATGCGGCCATGTTCGGCCTGTGATAGAACATCAGCGTGGCCACGTCATTTTCGTACAAACCAACACGGGCAAAATCGCCCTGGCGGTAGAGTGATGGCAAGGCATACAATTTGAGCAGAATCAACCCGTCAACCGTTGCGCTAATCACATCCTGCTCAAGAAATGTCTGC
Organism: Chloroflexaceae bacterium; assembly: GCA_025454695.1. Lineage (GTDB taxonomy): Bacteria > Chloroflexota > Chloroflexia > Chloroflexales > Chloroflexaceae > JALONX01. The sequence goes on along the minus strand of JALONX010000295.1, from coordinate 194 downwards.
TTGCTCGTGTGTACACGTTGCACATGGGCGAAGAGCGGATTACGAGTCAGTAGGAAATCGATCTGAAGACCTTTGAAGGTGCCACGGGCGAAAAACGGGTCTTCGCTAGTAACTGCTATTTCTGGGAGCTTCTTGAGGGAAGAGACAGCCACAATCAGGTCAATATCTTGCGTATTGCGGCCTTGAATGTATTG
>JALONX010000294.1 GCA_025454695.1 Chloroflexaceae bacterium | reverse complement strand
TCGCCCTTGAGCGTCACCGTGCGTTCGCCCGGTACCGATAATTCCGCTTCTATATGCGATACAGCCACCCGCGAAATCGCCAGATGATCGGCAAGCTCCTGCTGAGTCCAGCCGCGTGCATTGCGCAAGCGGGCAATGCGGGCACCAAAGGTCTCTGTCATACCCATGTCCTTCCATCGTGCCAGCAGTTACGTAGTTACACGCAGCGCCCACATGTGGGAGCAATAGCACCGCTTTCACCTGTATACCACGGAACCCCTGTCAGACACACTGTATAGTACCATTGTTCCTTTGTAGACGGCGCACGCCGATAAGGAGTTGTTGCTCATGACACAGGCAGAGTTGGGACTCATCGAACAGGGTTGGGACGCCCTGGTTGAGCGCCTTGGTCTTGCTGAAGCAACCCGCTTTGTCATGCTCCTTGACCGTCGAACTGGCAGTGCTCTGCAACACTTGCAGCACCTGTGGGCTGGCCACAACCCTGGCCCGGCTACACGGGGCACCGACGCCAGGTTGCGGCTGCCACCCCTCGAATCGTAGTCGTGTAACGCTAATTTATTGCCCATCGTCGTGCTTTGCAACCACCTGAATCCAAGAACGAAGCGGAATCAGGTGCGCTTCGCCATGCAAAACTGTGAGAACTCCTCGTTCTCATCTATAGGCACAGCAATGAGCATAGGGAGATGGTATAGGTAGTGTTGCCCCTGCTTCGCTGCTGTGCTTGAAAGTCTATGGTATCATAGGAAGAACCGAGTGGAACGATTGCTGTAGATGTGTTAGCAAAAGAGGAAATGTGTGGCACCTACTGTCATGATAGTTGAAGACGATGTTGCAACCCGCAGGCTCTACCGCTTTCTCTTAACGAATAGTGGCTATACTGTGCTGGAAGCTGAAGACGGGCAGGCGGCCCTGGAACGCCTGGCGACCGAAACGTGTGATGTCATCATCACCGACATGAACATGCCCCGCCTTGGTGGCATGGATATGGTACGTACACTGCGCCAGCACAACCGCACGGTGTACATTATTATGGTGACCGCGTTTGGCACCCCTGACACGGAAAAACAGGCTTTTAAGGCCGGAGTTGACGAATATCTCACCAAACCGTTTGATTTTGAAGAGCTAGAACGACGGCTGCAAACCTTCTTTCAGCGGCGCGATTCGGGCGATCGCGCAGGATAAACCGGATATACTGCCCGAATTCTCTACGTTTTAACCCCCAAATCTCCTCCTACGATTGCCCATCGTATCCTGCCATTAGATGCATCTGCCACAGCTGTAGTGCCTGATGGGTAGACAATCATTCGGTGCTCGTTTCAACGTAATCTAGTGGCTAAATGAACAAATTGCTACATCAGGCAGGCTTACTGTTGGCAAAAATCAAGCAATCGTCTGCTACAATACAGCGCAAAGGGCGACGGATGTGGGATTGGCAAAAAGCTTTAACGAGAGGGCTAGAAGAGAGCCGTGTGTATGCCGCGTGCCACAAAAGAAACCGAAGTTGTTAGCGCCCGGATGCGTGTGTTAATTGTGGAAGACGAACCAACCATCCGGGAGATTTGCCGCCTGTTTTTGCGCCCCTACTACGACATCACCACGGCTGAAAACGGCCGGGTAGGCCTGGAACTGCTGCGCAAAGAACGATTTGACCTGGTGTTGACCGACATTCAGATGCCAGAGATGACTGGTCTGGAACTGCTGTGTCACATTCGGGAGGAAAATCTCGACGTTGATGTCATTGTGCTTACGGCTTATGCAACGGTAGATACTGCCAAACAAGCCCTGAAGCTTGGTGCGTTGGACTACCTGGCCAAGCCGATTGACGGCGATAACCTGGAACGTACCGTCCGCAACTGTTTGGAACTGCGCCGCTACCGCAAGGAGAAAGAGCGTCTTTCCGACCTGGTGGTGATGTACCAGTTTAGCCAGGTGATTGCCAACTCGCTGGATATTGAAACTCAGGTCGCCCAGATGACCGACTTTCTGTGGCGACGTTTCAACCCGGCAAGCCTGGCTATCTCGCTGTACCACCCCGAAGATGAAGAACTGGCCCTGCTGATCTATAAACTCAACGAGGGCAACCCTCGTTGCATGAATCGGTTGACGTTCACTGATTACGGCAACGAAGACCGATTGATCGAGACGCATCTGCGACTGGTGGGTGAGCCATCCCTCCCTGAAACCTCGCACATTGCCGCGGCGGTGCTGCGCACGGGCGACCACCCCGTGGGCTACCTGCATCTTACCCGCAGCCTGGATGATGCTCCCTTCGATACCAACGACCGCCGCTTACTCAGTGTCTTCGCCTCACAAATCGCGGCTTCGCTCGACAATGCCCGGCTCTACCAGGAACTTAAGCAGCAGAACTTGCAAACAATTGAAGCACTAGCGGAAGCGATTGAAGCGCGTGACTCGTACACTGCTGGCCACTCCAAGCAGGTCACCCGCTATGCCGTGCGCCTGGCCGAGGTGCTGGGCCTGCCCCCAGAGCGGATCGAGCTGATTCGCTATGCGGGGCTGCTACACGACATCGGTAAAATCGGCATTCATGACTATATTTTGCTCAAGCCTGGCCCGCTAGACGATGGTGAGTATGCCACCATGCGCACGCACCCTTTGATTGGCGGGCGTATTCTGCGCAAGGTGCGCGGGCTGCGGGCTGCCGTGCCGATTGTGGAAGGGCACCACGAACAGGTGGATGGCAAAGGCTACCCCCACGGACTCAGTGGTGATGAGATGCCGCTGGAAGCCCGCATCCTTGCTATCGCCGACGCATTTGAGGCGATGACGGCAGACCGGGCCTACCGCGCGGCCATGGACGACGACCAGGCGTTGCAGGTGCTGTGGCGGGGCCGGGGCACCAAGTGGGATGCCGAATTGGTGGATGCCTTTATCGCCCTTATTCAGTGCGAGGGTGAACATCTTCAGCCCAGCGTGCGCCTGCGCCAGGCCCGTGTACCTATCCTCAAGCCCGAAGAGTCTCTGGTGACCGTGCATGTGGATGCGCGGGACTGAGCAGCCCGGAGCTAAGAACCGAACGCTGAGCGATGAACGCTGCAAAGCAATGGAGTAGAGGCGTTGTCTCAGACCCGCCCGCCATGTAACGCAGCGCCATGTCCGTCCATCGCCCGCCCCTGAACGGGATTGAGGAGACCGGCACCTCACACCGGTGACATATTTCTGTCAGCTGCGTGTAGGTGCCGGTCTCCTTGTGCCGAGTACGTCATCGTTCCATGTCATGCGGACTTTCGTCCGTGCTTACAGACTCACGAACCGGGAATTGCGACACTGCGCAATTCCCGGTTCTTTGCTTCGGACAAACACCAGGTTCGCCCCTACGATTTACAACCCATTCGGGCTGATGACCGTGCCATTGCGGCTGGCGGTGACTTCTTCGTCCTCCGGCTCTTCGCACGAAAGGGCGGCCACCGTGTCACCTTTGGTGACGTTGAGGACGTTGACGCCCTGCGTGGCGCGGCCAAGCTGCGAAATGCCATCGGCGGTGGTGCGCATCACAATGCCGTTTCTGGTGATGAAGGTGAGCAGCGCCTGACTACTGATGACGTTGGCCGATGCCACTGTGTCGCCGGGGCGCAACTTGATGGTGATAACACCGCCCGTGGCGCGCCCCTTCACCGGGTATTCGCTCAGCGCGGTGCGTTTGCCCACGCCATTCGCCGTCACCACCAGCAGTTCGGCCTTCTCATCGGAGACGATGTCCATACCCACGGCCCGGTCGTTGGCGTCGAGGCCAATGCCGATTACGCCGCTGGCCGGGCGGCCCATCGGGCGCACATCCTCCTGCTTGAAGCGGATGGTCTGCCCGCGCATGGTGGTGATGAGAATGTCCTCGTGGCCGTCGCTCATCTTCACCCAGCCCAGCACATCGCCCTCTTCCAGGCCAATCGCAATCAGGCCGTTGGAACGCACCTGGCTGTACTCCTTCAGCAGCGTGCGCTTAATCTTGCCGCGCTGCGTCGCCATCACCAGGTACTCGCCGTCATCGAAGTCGGGCACGGCCAGCACCGAAGTAACCTGTTCGCCCGGTTCAAGCGAGATCAGGTTCACCAGGGGCAGGCCCTTGGCCACCCGGCCCGCATCGGGCACTTCGTGCGATTTCAGCTGGTAGACCTTGCCCCGGTCGGTGAAGAAGAGCAGGTCATCCATCGTCTGGCATGTCAGGATATGGCGCACAATATCCTGCTCTTTAGTGGTCATCCCCTTGATGCCGCGCCCGCCCCGGCGCTGCGTGCGGTAGGTGCTGGCATCGAGCCGCTTGATGTAGCCCCGGTCGGTCACGGTGACGAGCACCTTCACATCAGGAATCAGGTCTTCGTCACTGACTTCGCCGGTGACATCGGGAATGATGCGGGTGCGACGCTCGTCGCCATACTGCTCGCGCAGGCGCTTGAGGTCTTGCTTGATCAGGTGCAGGATTTTGCGCGGGTTGGCGAGAATGTCTTCCAACTCGGCAATCAGCTTGATCACCTCTTTGTACTCGTCCTCGATCTTTTTGCGTTCGAGGGCGGCCAGCCGACGCAGCGGCATTTCCAGAATGGCGTTGGCCTGAATCTCGGAAAGCGTGAAGTTCTGCATCAGGTTGGTGCGGGCCGTTTCCGCCGTGCGCGACTCGCGGATGGTGCGGATCACCGCGTCAATATTGTCGAGGGCGATTTTCAACCCTTCGAGGATGTGAGCGCGAGCCTTGGCCTTGTTCAGATCAAACTCGGTGCGGCGGCGAATGACCTCGCGGCGATAATCTATATACTCTTGCAGCATACGCTTGAGCGTCAGCACGCGAGGCTGGCGGCCATTTTCCACCAGGGCCAGCATGTTGATGCCGAACGTCGTTTGCATCTGGGTGTGCTTGTAGAGCGCGTTCAGCACTTTCTTGGGCTGGGCATCCTGCTTGAGAATAATGACCAGCCGCATGCCAGTGCGGTCAGACTCGTCGCGCACGTCGCGAATACCGTCAATTTTCTTTTCCTTCACCAGCTCGGCAATGCGCTCGGAAAGGCGGGCCTTGTTCACCTGGTAGGGCAGCTCGGTGACGATAATCATAAATGAGCCACGGTTGCCCTCTTCGATGTGGGCCTTGGCTCGCAGCGTTATCTGGCCGCGCCCGGTGCTATACGCGTTTAGAATGCCTTCTGTGCCCAAAATTGAGGCAGCGGTAGGGAAATCTGGGCCGGGGATAACTTTGACCAGATCTTCCACCGTAGCTTCGGGATTATCAATCAGGTGGATGATGGCGTTGCAAAGTTCGGTGAGATTGTGCGGCGGGATGTTGGTAGCCATCCCCACCGCAATGCCTGCCGCACCGTTGAGCAGCAGGTTAGGCAGCAGGGCAGGCAGCACTTCCGGCTCTTTGTACGAGGCGTCAAAGTTGTCGCGGAAGTCTACCGTGTCTTTGTCAATGTCGAAGAGCATCTCTTCGGCAATTTTAGAAAGGCGGGCTTCGGTGTAGCGCATGGCAGCGGGCGGGTCGCCGTCCACACTGCCGAAGTTGCCCTGGCCCTCGATCAGCGGGTAGCGCATGTTCCAGGGCTGGGCCAGGCGGGCCAGCGCATCATAAACGGCGGTATCGCCGTGGGGATGCATCTTGCCCAGCACATCGCCCACGATACGGGCGCACTTCTTGTAGGACTGATTGTTGCGTAAGCCCAGTTCCCACATGCCGTAGAGAATGCGCCGTTGCACCGGCTTAAGGCCATCACGGGCGTCGGGCAAAGCCCGCGACACAATGACGCTCATGGCGTAGCTAAGGTACGCCGTCCGCATCTCGTCGGTGATGTTGATGGGTTTGACGAGACCTATTTCCATGCAATCGCTCCTGAGTCTGGCCCTGCCAGACACGACAAGGAGGCGGACAAAGGGTGAATATTACCCTCGCCCGGCCCCCTGGTTACTACCGTTTTTTGTTATTCCTGAAGCATATTATACCGCAAAATGGGTATTATGTCCACAAAATTAGCTCAAACGTTCCACTAAATACATTCGCCGCCGAGGCTGCCCTGCCGTTCGACCCTTCAATGCTTCAGGGCAGGCATGCTCACGAACCGCGAAGTCGAAGGGGCCGCCGAGAGCGCCAGGGCCGGAAAAATTGTTACACCTCGCGGCGTTCTTAGCGGCCTCGGCGGTGAAGATGCTTTTGCAGCCTCAGTTGTGGGAGCCTACTTTTACCGCCGAATTGCAAAGCGACGGCATTGTCTGTTGACACCGACCTGCAGTGTAGAGCCGCCCCGCCGGGGCGGCTCTACACTGCAATACGTTGCGGTTGCAGCGGGGCGGCGGTGGGTACTGTGGTAGGCATTGGCGAATCTATCTGCGGGGCGTAATGACGCAGGTTCGTAAGTCTCTTTGCTTACGGCATGTCGGTAGTCACAAGCTTGTGGATATATGCCCAGGAGTTTCTATCCTCAAGCTGGTACAGTTTTTTGAGCGCGAATAACCGCTGCAGCTCTTCTGCTGTAATTGGAATGTCGTACTCACCCAGGTTGTCCACCAAAATTTCCACTGCCAGCCCCGCTTCGTTATGCGTGACATAACTCTTGGTCAGGCCGATGCCTGCGGCATAGGGCTGATAAGCTTCAAAGCGGGAGGCAAAGGTTTCTAGAAAATCCAGCAGTTGTTGTTCATCATGCACGGCTATGCTTGCGGTTGCTGATAAAAGGTCAGCGTTGGCCCATAATCTTCGGGTTCACTGGTCAATTCAAACACAAAGGTGCGGTCTGGAAATTGCGCCTCAACCGTTTGTCGCCAGCACTGGAGCAAAACGCGGGCGAGGTACTCGTACAATTCAAGCGGATAGTGCTGTTGTGGGGCGTTGAGGAACAAATCATACACGTGAACGTGGTTCATCACCGCTTCAATTTTTGCTTCCTCGCCAGGGAACTGCTGCTGCCATGTGGCAAACGTGGCCGGGTCGAACTGTTCTGCCAGCAGGATGCAGTTCTGCACCTCAACCAGATCAGGAAACAGGAGCTTGCTCAATACCGCTGCCACATCAAGCTCAGCACGCATGGCAAGATAGTTCCAGTAGGACAGGTTGCCGTTCTGCTGCCCGGCCATAGCGCTGTAGGTCGGCAGCCATGCTGGCGCAAGCGGCGCACCAAGCG